>JAKBRR010000026.1 GCA_021845325.1 Thermoplasmata archaeon | reverse complement strand
ACCCAAATACATACATACCAAGCTTATCAAAAAACGGTTCATATAAGTGTACTTTGCAATTTAAAAATGAAAGTTCAAGTAGCAGCCATGCACTTTACAGCTTTTCTGTCAGTTGCATGTTCATTTGTGGATGGTTCAATTTCCCACGAACCAATTTCACTTTCTACACCAATGTAGGTGTTGAGATAGCAGGGCTTTCGAAATCAGTTGTTTCAGAGGATGAATTTGCCATAAAGGATGTAAATATATGACATTTGTGGAGACAAGAGTAAGAGAACAAGACAGTTATCATCCCCTCGGTCTTTTTGTATCAGATATCTTTAAATGAGAAGCACAATAATGGCATATGATCGATTGCGAGAACTTTGGTGAAATAGTCATCTATAACAGAAAAGGTCAGAGCAGGACTATTGATCATGAAACCACAGTTAAACTCTGCAAGAAGGCGCAGGAAGAGGGAACCGGAATTGAAGAGATAATTAAGAGAGAAATAGAACCTGATTTGAAAATGCTAAAGTTTGTCTGAAAACATGATTGCAAAGACTGACACGTATGGTATTTATTTGTATTCTCGAATACAGTAAGAAGGAAAACGCAAGATCGCACTAAGCGGCTATTACAGAAACTCCCTGTATGCGGGGTAAATTAGTTGCTATCTCCTTCCATGTGTGACCCATGTCCAGGGAAGCATAAACCTCCCCCGTGGTGGTACCGAAATAAACACCTGGCTCAGCTGAATTGTCATTCGTCAAACAGTCTCTAAGTACGCAATTGTGGACCTTTGAAGGTAGGCCGTTTTTAAGGTTATCCCATGTTTTACCGGCGTCGGATGACCTCAGAACGGTTAACTGACCTTGAATGCAAGAATTGTGTTTCTTGCATTTTCCCTGATTTGCTGGTATGGTGAAAATATTTTCGCCATCTCCAGGCGTAACTGTAATGCCAAAACCATGCCTGTTGTTTCCCGGGCTTATATCGGACCATCTATCCCCGGAATTTGTGCTGATAAAAACACCACAGTGGTTCTGCTGAAATATTGTATTAAGACGTGAAGGCGAAAGCGCAAGTTTGTGCGTACATGAATGAACACCCTGCAAATGCTCCCTCTTCTCCTCTTCAACCGAGATATTCTTCCCTTTAGAAGTGTTGGAGCCAAATTCAAGTGGGCAGTTATCCAACAACCCTTCTTTGAGGACTTTCCACTTTTTTCCATAGTCATCAGTCCTGTAAGTGCCATTACCGGATGCAACAATATAAAAACGATTCTTTTTACCCGGATCGCTCTTTATCGTGTGAATAGTTAAACCAGTGGTTCCAAAACCCCAATCGATTCCCCAATTGTTCCTGTTTGGGGCGTCATATAAACCGACAACCTCTTCCCAGGTATTTCCTGAATCAGTGGAACTGAACATATGCCCATATTGAGTCCCAGCCAGCAGGTTGTCCTCGTTATGTTTATCCTGTTCAATCGACCAGACCTTTCTCACTATTAGACCCCTGTTTGACTGGCTCCAGTTCTTGCCGCCATCGTCAGATCTGAAAATACCGTCGGTAAGTGTAGCAGCGAAGAGAACTCCACCGGTAGTTGATAAAATGTTGTTAACGCTTTGATCACTCATCAAAGCTTTACTTACAGACCATTTCTTGCGATTATTTGAAGACTTTATTAAAAATGCCCCTTTTTCTGTGGAGATTGCTAACCTTATTTGATCTGATTCCATAAAACATATATGCGATGAAAGTGCTATTAACGTTTTTGTCAATATCAATGTTAATAAAAACTACTTTTAATCATCATGAATGGAATTTTGGAATACTTAGAAAACTATGTTGGTTTATTTGAAGTAATAAAGATCGCATAGTTCGCATCTATCTTACTCTTCGGATCTGGGGAAAAAAAGAGATCGTCACCTTTCCTCAGGGCAAGAATTATCTTTCCTGTCTTTTCCATGTATTCCTTAAGCTCGAGGAAAGGCTTGCCTATGAATTCGGATTCAATTGCTGATTCATTGAATTTCAGCTTACCGTTTACTGAAAGCAGTTCAGAATATAGTTTTGAAACTCCTGGATTAAGTATTGCATTGGATATCAGCAGGGATGAAATATTTCCTCTGATAACAATTTCATCAACGCCTATCTCTCTTGCATGTATTTCACTAGCCCGCTGTAATAACTCTGCAACTATGTAAACATCAGGGTTAATTTTTTTTATGGTCATTGCTGCAACAAGCGACTTGGCATCAATTGCAGCCGGATCCTCTGATTCGTTCCTGCGATCCGGCAGTATAACAACAAAATCTGATCGGTTAATTCCAGCCTTCATCAGGTCTTCTTTCACAAGACATGAACCGATGACATAATCGACATTTGATTCTTCGATCTTTGGTTTTGTATTTGTTAATAAAAGAACGGACCTGCCTTCAGCGATGATGTCTTCAGCGATTTCAGACGCCTGGTCATTATAGTTGCATATTATTATATGCTCTTTCATTTTGGTCCTCGCTTGTCCCAATTTTCTTGCCAGCTGTGAATTTACTATGCTAACGCCCAGGTTGGCAAGTATGAAACCGATACTGCCAATACCTGCTACCATAATGAAGATTCCGTTCAACCTGGCATAGAAACCAACTACAGGGGTATCACCATATCCTACCGTGGTGACTGTCTGCATAACCCACCAGAGACTGTCAAAAAGTGAATGGATCCCTGAAGCTGGATTATTGTATTGAAGAAGATATTCAGAAAATACTGCATATGTCAAGATAATCACTGAAACTATTACAGCTCTCACAATACCTATCTTAACAACTTTCCTAAATCTTTTGAAGATGAAAGGAAACAGTACCACGGTAAGAAATCATTTCTGAATATTAAAATAATTTATCAGAGAAATGTTGTTTTTTCAATGCTTCAAATCCATTTCCTTTTAATAGACCAATAACGATATTCCAAAAAGCAGGTATGGAAAAACAGATATCAGATAACGGGAGAACTTTTTCTGATCAACAGAAAAAATACCTTGCAATAATAATACCTGTTATTGTAATTATAATGTCGTTGATCTCGTATCTGAGATACATTAATTTTTACACTTCAAACTGGGATCTTGGAATAGAGATGCAGATGCTTGGGGACAACTTCCATGGCTATCTACTGTTT
The DNA here is from genome assembly GCA_021845325.1 of Thermoplasmata archaeon. The sequence continues at coordinate 7,308 of JAKBRR010000026.1, read as the reverse complement.
GAAGCTGGCGATTTTGAAACTTATGGAGTTTTATCCCACCTTGAGATTCATTCAACATACATTGCACTACCCTTTTCTTTTGCATACCAGGAATTAAGTGAGCCGATATTTCTGTTTACATGCCAGGCGATATTTTTTTCTATTTCCTTGCTACCACTTAATGCAATTTCACATCATTATGGGCTCACAGACCGGCAATCTTTGTTCGTTACAATAATTTATGTTTCAAATGTTGGATTTATTGCCTCTCAGATGTATGATTTTCACTGGATGTCTCTGATTCCTGTTGAGATCCTTACACTTTTCTTTTCCATCGTCAGAAAGGCATATTCTGCGTCTGCAGCTCTAATTGTTCTTGGATCCCTGACACTCGAGGTTTTCCCTCTTCTAACATTGGGCGTTTTATTGTTTTTTTATTATGAAGATATAATTTCTAAAGGTAAATTTAGGAAAAATTATCTGACTTCAAGAAGTCTTTCAATAATTGCACTGTCAGTGCTGTCAGCTGGCATTTTTCTTTTAATCAAGGAGGCACAGTACCAAATATGGCCGGCTTACTTGCATAATATAGTAGCGGTTAGCATCCTCAAAGATAACTACCCTGAAAGCCTATATCCAACAACTTTTTCCCTTTATTCAACAGGATCTGCGTTACTTTACTGGGGAATCTTATATTCTTCCTTAGGGTTGATTCCACTTTTCTACCGCAAGCACCTATTAATCGCTCTTCCCTGGTTATATGAATCTATTATAGTAGTTCCTCAATATGCTACAATTCAGGACCAGTACAATTTCATTGCTCTGCCGGCCCTGTTCATTGGTCTGATCCTCGCGATTAGTGATGCGAACAGGGAACCTGTAAAATTGGACATAATGCTTAAAATTGCCTTTTATACACTCTTAACGTGTTTGTCTGCAGTTATTGTTTATGAATCTGTATATTTTTATCCTCCCTCGCTTCGGATATTTTTCTCTGTGTTAACAGCGTTTATTGCATTGTTTGCAATCAAGTTAGCGAGCAATTCAGGTTCTCTGAAGAAGTTTTACAATAAACACAGAAGTACAGTCAAATATGCCCTGGGAACGCTCATAATCTTATTGGTACTTTTCAATTTTGTGATAGGGCCACTCAATCCGTCTAACGAGGAAAAAACAGTTGATTCCGGTTATGCTTTCTCGTATTCAATGAACCCAGAATATCAGTATTTAGTGAAGATGACCTCACTCGTCCCGAAAAATGCAAGCATAATAACTTCCGACAATCTCTTTCCATATGTCTCTGCTGATCCCAATGCATTTTCATTTTACTGGAATACGCCTACAAACCTGTCTTTCTATATCTATTACAATCTCAGCGTTAACTTTTCATTTAAATATGTATTGATAGATAAGAGCCAGCTAAGTTACATTCCCAAGGACATTCTAACTCGAATTAAACAGACCTACGCGATTGAATCCGTTCTTTACGCGGATCAACCCTATCCAGGGAACATCTGCCTTTACATGAAAGGCTATACAGGTCCGGTATCGGCGTATTTCTTAGGTTGATGAATTTCATTCATTTCAATTAAATAACTTTGTCAGTTGGTCGGGCCTGAAACTGAGGTAGTTACTAAAGTCATGCGGCATTGGCGGTACCACATAGCAGAACATATAATACCTGCGTTTGATTGAATGAATTCAGATATTAAGCCTTCTGACGAAGCTGTCTTGGTATTTAATGAAAAAAATACATTGAAATACATCACTGCTATATTTTGAAAATATCAACTGACACTTTTTTTCTTACGAAATAAAATAAGGAAGCTGCCTAATTCTCCCAAAATATAGATCAGCATTATTTCATGCGAAAGAGATAGATGCAAAATTATATTTTTATCTTGTAAATCGTATATCAAATTCATTCTTTTTTCTTACAATCAAAAATCCATACTGCAAAACAGGCATTTTATGTAAAACAGAGCTTTCTTTAATCGGCCGATTTTTGCAATAGAAAAATTTAAATATCCTCATCAATCCCTCTATACATGCAACCACCGGTAAACAAGAAAGTAATCGCAGTGGTAACAGTTTTTGTATTTTTAATGACATTTTCGGCGTTTTTAGTGGCAAACGGTGGAATCGGTTATGATGGATCTGGGACAAACGCATTACATCCGCAACAATTTTCACCCCAGAACAATCTTGTAAATAATCCGGTCCACACCAATAAAGACGTGATTAGGAACACTGGGTCATCTGGGACCATTCTTGGGAAACCAACTATTAACTTGAATGATATGAATGCTGGTAATGTTTCACACAGCTTTAGTTCGTATCTGAAATATAATATATCAATAACCGAAACTGGGTTAAACCTTTCTTGTGCAAAATGGGAAGTAAATTTAATTGGGACCATAGGAACCTTTACAGAAAGCGCGTTTACAGTGATTTCGTCATCGTCTACCGCTTCTCTAAATAGTGTTATACTTTGTCCTTACTACACTTATAAACTTTCATTCGCAGTGTCTTCTAGTAAGATGAGTTATGATTTTGTTCCACTTTACAGTCTAAATATGTCGGTCGTCTTAATCTCTGGTCAATATAATTATTCATATACTGTAAATTTCCCGACACTGTATCAAGAAACATTCACATTCACTGATATTTCAAGTAGCGGAACAAGTATTTGTGGAACAATATCGTTCAACAATACGACTTCACAATTTAATTTTTTGCAATGTGTACCTAATGATTACTTGGTTCTTCCTGCTGATCATTATAGACTTGTTTTCAGTTACAATTACTCTGAAATAAACCTTACAATATCAGTCTCCGGTAAAGCGTCCTATTCACTTGAGTTCACCCTTTATAAAGTTGAAATAGCAGTTTCTTCCAAATATTCCATTTCTTCTGATAAATTGATGATAGAGAAAGCAGTTTTGAATCCATTATTTTTAGGGGAGAATTCCCTGAACATGCAGCTTTCTGGAAATAATACTTTTGTCGCAAACCTAGGTAATGGCTCTTATACCATTTTATTGATTTATCCAATCACATACACAATAAATGGATATTTATACTCCGACACACTGATTTATGCACTGGACCAGGACTTCGTGTTATCAGGAGGACCATTATCCTTAAGTGGTGTTACTCCAGCATTGACAACCCATTTCGTGACTTTCACCGGTGTTTCGCATTCTATTTATATCTCATTAAAGTACGTTCAACCTTATGCCTGTGGATATACGGGAGATCTTTATTACAATTCAACAACTGGAACGATGAGTGAAAATATCACAACCCTTTCCATGCCGTTTGTAATGGAAAGCTGCATTGAAAACTCATCCTATCTTTACCATTTATCGTTCTATTTCGATTCAGCTACTGGAGCAAACATTACAGTTCCACTCCACAAGGTCTCTGTTGATGTATCTGGAACTGTTGCAGGATCGCAGACATGCTTTGCAGTAAATAATCAGATGAAGGGAACCTTTGCAGACATATTATTCGGCAACGCCGGGGAATTGTTTTTCAACATAGGCAGTAACAATGCGACTTTTTACCTCCCGTCATCTGGTGCTCAGATACAGGTTAAAAACTACTATACATACTCAGATGGAGATATTAGCCAGACATTTACTTATGGCGTAACACAATCTACCCAGCTGGTAGATGCTAATTTCCTAACTCTCCACAATATTTCGCTTTCGCTCCCACTGAGCTATCTTCCTAGCGGTTTCTCATATTCTGTTAAATTTTATGGCAGTGAACACAACATAATGTTCTCATCATTATCCGATGGAAGCTGTATAGTTTCACCTTATGGTAACATTTCAGTTTACTTGGCCATGGTCGGTTTCACATCTCAATCCTACCTGACATATTGTCACAGCGTATATACTGACATATCAACCAATTCTCTTGCCTTGAACATTCAACCTCTTTATATGCATACAATTGAGATAGCTAATCCTGTGGTAAATGTTAAGGGTAAATACTCACTCGTGTTCGCAATAAGCTCCACCAAATTAACATCTCTGAATTGCATCAACCCATATTCGCCTTTCACATCAAATGTTTCTACAAGCGATGTGTCAGTTAACAGCAGTTCCGGCAGCACACTTAATGTCACATTCGTTGCGCAGAATGGAACATATAATGCCTATCTTGTTCTCGTAAATTATACAACCCCCTCTTTTATTAGTGAAGTCTTTGCCATTTCTTATTCATTTTTCTCTGTGGGGACTCTGTCTTTCAACTCCACGTCAATTCTATCTGGTACCGTTTCAGTCCCATTGCTGGCGTCAGCTACAATAACAATTAGCCTCAATGGACTGCCGCTTCCCGCGATGTACGCGTCATACGGCTCCGCATCCGGTAACGTTTTCGGATTTGTGTATGCTGAAATTCCTTGTCCGAGTAACTTTTTCTTAGCTGTGAAAAATTTCACGTTAGAAACCCTGTTACCCGTTGCAACCAGTGTCCAGCTTACAATGTATAACACTACACCATTCATTTCGTATGATCCTGAATATCAGTCATGCACTGTGTCAAATCATACAGATTACCTTACAAAACTTGTTTTGCATAATCAATACACAGTTATTAATAAATACAAAGTAAATTTTGTTGAATCTGGTCTAACCTCTGGCACTGCCTGGTCAGTTACTTTCAATGGAACAACCAATGAATCCACTACAGACATGATCACATTTACTGTTGCCAATGGTTCATATCAGTTCACAGTTGCTTCTATTTCAGGATACACAGTAACACCTGCTTCTGGTACCGTTATCGTCAATGGATCCTCTGTTACTGAGGATATTACATTCACGGTTAAATCTACAATTACAAAATATCGTGTCTCTTTCGTTGAAACCGGTTTACCTGCCGGAACCTCGTGGTCGATCACAATAGACAGCATGACAAATAGCTCAACAGGCAATACAATAAGCTTCATGCTTCCTGACGGCAATTATTCATATATGTCCACAAACACTGCGAACTATACATATTCCGGACCAGCTACCGTAGTAGTCAAGGGATCAAATGTAACGATAGATCTTACGTTTTCCCAGAAATCAACGACAACTACGCCACCACCTTCAGTTTCAGTTTCATTTTCACCTGTTATACTTTACGCAATTGCAGCAGTTGTGGTTGTTGGAATTATAGGGTTTGTCTTTAGGGCAATGAGAAAGAGATAGTCCTAAAATAACAAAAATTTTATTCTATCTTTTTATTTTTTCACCCAGATGGAAAAATTTACCATGATGGAAGACTAGTGGTTTTTTCTCATCATCATAGTATCCTTCTAGGACCTTACCAACAAATGCTGCATGATCTCCCATTTTGAATTCATCAATAACCTTGCATTCATAGTTTGAAATTGATCCTTCTATCAGCGGTGCTTTAATGTACTTTGATTGAAAAGTCCGAAATTTGCCTGTGGAAAACTTATCTGTGTCCTTAAACGAATAATTTCCCGCTATGTGTGCAAGTTCACCCTGTTGATCCGAGCAGTAGCTTAAGCCAAATTCCCCTGAATCTTTGATCAACTTATATGTTTCCCGTTCGTAGCCAACGAACAGGCCTATCAGAAAAGGCTCTATTGACACTCTTATGGACCATTCAGCAGACATAACATTTACCTTGCTCTCGCTGCTCGAGGTAACAAGGGCAACTGTTGTTGTGGTATAGTATTGGGATGTTTCAAAATCAGTCTTTCTCACTGTTCGTGATGGATCGAGATGACAAAACACTTACGCTCATCCTGCTAAATTTATTAACATTCTTAAATTACAGCCCATTATGAAGGAGACAATCAATTTAAAGGATCTACCTAAAGGAGGACCGTATTCCCATGCTGTTATTAACAATGGAATAGTATATGTTTCTGGGCAGACTGGGAATATTGCAGGAAAGCAGCTGACATTCAAAGAGCAGTTCAATAATGCAGTGGAAAAAATTGTTAGGATACTGGAGGCATCCGGGTCATCTATGGATAAGGTTCTAAAAGTCTCGGTTTTTCTTTCAAAAGCAGAGTTCTTTAAGGAGATGAATGACCTCTTCGGTAAACATTTCATCAAGGATCCACCAGTCAGAACGACAATTGTAACAGATTTTACCAGTAATGAAGTGCTTGTTGAACTTGATGTGATAGCATCTCAATGAATGCTTTAAGATTTAAAATTAGATCATATGACCTAAAATTTCATTTAAGATAGAGTTCAAGTTATTTTAACCACCAATTATAGGTACCAATCTGCATTGAATGATACATAATTTGAAAATATTAAGCCACGTTATCGAAACTGATGTTCAGAGGGTTCTCACCTGCTGATAGAAAGCTAACAATTACAGTTGCTTTTATTGAATCCCTACGTTTGATGGGAATATTCATGATTCTACCTGTCTTTACACTGTATGGAGAAGAATTCACTAGTTCAGGTTTGCTGATTGGGCTGGCATTCGGTTCTTATGCCCTAACCATGGCGCTGTTTCAGATACCATTCGGCGTTCTGGCAGACAGGATAGGGAGAAAGAAGGCAATCATGATTGGACTGATTCTTTTTGTGGCAGGAAACCTAATTTGCTTTCATCCCGAGAATATCTACGGTCTTATATTGGGCCGGCTGATCTCGGGATCAGGGGCGATCTCATCTGTTGGAACCTCAATGGTCCAGGCAAGCGTGCCAATCGGGAAGAGAAGCACCGCGATGGCGATAATAGGCATACCGGTCGGCCTCTCCTTCCTCCTAGGCATTATACTGGGCCCCCTTATATCGGTTTTCACAGGAATATCATCTATATTTCTGATAGCATCTGTTCTAGGGGTATTGGCTATTCTTCTAATATCGAATACAGATGGATGGAAAAGTCCTGATGAAAACTTCAGGATCAGGGTACCGGGAAGAAATCTGCTTTTGGGTTTAGCAGGCTTCGTTGTCTCTTTGACAATGATGGAATTCTTCTATTTCCTGCCAGTTTATCATAATTCTTTCCTGATTCACATATCATATCCGGAGGTAATCTTCTTTCCAGTACTGCTTGGAGGCTTGATAGCAATATTTGCTGCTGGTATAGCTGATCGCGGTCATTTGCGACCGATGGCCACACTTGGTCTATTGCTTCTGTTGCTATCGATTCCACTGCTGTTTATTTTCGATCTATCGCTTCCAGGATACTTCGAATCGTTTCTTGCCTTCCTTGTTTATCTTACCGGTTATTCGATATATGAAATCACTTTCCCGTCGCTCATTTCAAAATCGTCAAACCTGAATGCATATAGCACAAATTTTTCTGTTTTTAATATGTTTCAGC
>JAKBRR010000025.1 GCA_021845325.1 Thermoplasmata archaeon | reverse complement strand
GGTGATGAGGGGTGTGAAGTTATGCTCTCTGCAAAGTTCCAGGCTGCAGCGAAAGCGAATGGAATACAGCACCGTGAGCCCCAAATGGAATGGTCGATCCTGTCCCCTAAGGGAGAAGACTGCAAAGATATTGAGGGGGGAACGGAATATGAAAAAACGAAATGTAGAGGTGAAACTATAGAAACTGTATCATAATTCTTTTCGTGATATGTACAGAAATGCGAGAAACATTACATTTTCCTATAGGTATTGACTAGAACTCCAGCTCATCGATTTCCGGATCGTATGCAGAGAGAAATGTGCCTTTTCCCCTGAATTTGGAATATGCGTCAAGGCATTCTAACGTATTTTCAGCGATTCCTATTGGTATGCTCTCTTCCAGATTCCTGTTCTTGAAGGAGCAATCAGAGAAAATGACATTGCCTGATCTGGTTGAAATCTGGAAAGCCAGTGAGGAGCGATGGTGGCATCCCACCCAGGTAACATTGATACCCGGAAGTATGCTGTATGAAATATGGCTGTCGAAAAGCACCAATCTGTTCCATGCATCAAACATCAGATACTGCAGGTTCTTCTGAGGAATGAACAGGTTCCTAGGCTGATGCTTCCGGAAACGCGGTGCAACAATATCCTCTGTCCATCCGCGCCTGTCCATATATATTTTCGCATTCTGGAACAGTGGAATTCCCCCTGTTGTATAGTCCTGAAGCGGGGTGAAAGATATGCCATTAACTTCTGGCGGTTCCACCCCGAGATGTTTCAGTTCCCTGGTTATATCGTAGGACCTGAAGATGCAGCGTTCACCACCAAAATCCAACATCGCTTTATTCCTCTCACTGAGATCGGTCGGAAGCCCTGTATTGATAAGGAAATTAGTTTTCCCGTTTCTCAACAGTAGTGCATGGAATGAGAGTTTTTCCCATTCGTTCCAGCCTTCCATCCAGTAGACCTCAGGCGCTGGTACTTCGGATTCGCCTGTCTTTATTACGTTTACAGTGAACTTATCATTTTCCTCTATCATATTCAACTCCAAATCCTGCTTTTTCAGGTAGTGTAATATATCCATTCTTCGGGTGCGGAATTCCAGTCATGTGCTGTTCCATCCATTCCCTGTACTTGGTGAGGTATTCGGCAAGCGGGGTGACTGCCTGTGGTTCAGATATGATGAAATGCAAGTTATATACATTTCCCGCATGTGGGATGACCTGTGCACCATAAGCCTCGGCAAGCCCTGCTATCTTCTTCATACTTGTAAGCCCGCCTGTCCACATTGTATCTGGCTGGAGTATCCTTATGCCTGCATCAAGAAGCTTCTTCATATCGTGTACATGATAATGGTGTTCCCCGGCAGATATGGGTGTTTCCACATTCCTGGTGAGTGTCTTGAACCCTTCGAAATCATCGGGATGGAGCGGTTCCTCAACCCAGGCAAGATCATATTTTTCCAGCTTTTTGAGCATTCTCACAGCAAAGTTATATGTCCATGACATCCATGCATCTGCGGCAAGTTCCACACTGTATCCAACCTGATCCCGTACCGCCTTGACCAGTTCCTCGTTCTTCTCCATGGCGTTAGGATCTGCGGGTCCCGAGATAAAACGCATCTTCATCACTGTGTAACCTTCATCAACATATTCCTGTGCCTCCTTTTGCAATTCTTTCAGTGGAAGGGGGTGAAGATGGCTTGCGTATGCCTTGATCTTATCCCTTGTCCTTCCACCCAGAAGATCATAGACAGGAATTTTCAGGTGCTTAGCGTAAAGATCATACATCATGAGATCGATTACACTTATTGCATGCATTGAAACACCGGCTCTGCCAAGAGGTAGAGAATAACGGTACAGAAAATCCCAGGCCATGCCGATCTCGGAAGCATCCCAGTTTTCGATTTTCTTGAATAGTGTAAGGGCATAATCAGCCACCAGGGAAGATGTGTTCAGAAAAGAACTGGAACCGTCATCTGCCGTCATCTTAAGAATTGCAACATTATTAATCATTGCAGCCTCTGTTGGGGATTTTTCTCCCAGAATGCCCAGATAATAGTCTGTTGGTTTTACATACGGATATAGTGGCTGATTCACCTTGTCTCTTGCTATAATCTCAAGTTTGGAAATCTTCATAACGACCACGTAAAAAGATGTAAATTAATTTATAACAATATTTCCGTAATGGTTCGGATTATATTGCTGGTTCCAATTCATACCAAACTCAATTTTACTGTTCCTCGGGGTGATTAACCCATAAAGTGTGGTCTGTTGCTTACCATTTTATTTTGTCGCCATAGTACGAAGGAAATTGTAAAAGAGGTAGAATGACATAATCAATTCTATGGGTCATAATGTGTGCTAACTAAACTAGAGCGAAACTGCCTTAACACCTATTTTGAAATGGCATGGCTAATTGGCTTGTACTTTTACGAATTTCGAACTATCCTTGGTCAAGGTTTAATGTCTTGATTTTTTCATCGATAGGTCCAAATGAGATACTCCAATGATTCTCCATAAACTCCAAGAGTTTTAAGCCCCGTTCTTTAATTTGTTCCTCACCCCAATCATCGTAATTTTCAGCAACTTCTATTTCACTAAATGAACCGTTAAAGTAACCCATATTCCCTTCGTCGTCTTTCCTTTTCCTTAAGTAACAAAAATCCTGTAAAGACGAGTTCTTTCCTCTTGAAAGCGCCAATAGGTTCCCCAATGAATTACACAAGTTATACCTGTACTGGCTATTGTAATCTTTGAATTTATCTATCCAACAATGTTCCCTAGAGTTTTGTGGAAAGATATGCTCAATAGTTGAATGACCTTTCTTTTCATTAACAAATTCATCCCAACTAACTTTAGGATTGCCATTTCCAGATTTCTCCATTAAGAAGTTTTCGTACTCGAACAAAAAATACCTTATTCCACTCCAACCAGCAAAACCTCCTCTCTTGTTTTTAAAACTATCCCTCAAGTAAGTTTTGAAAATTTCTAAATTAAAGTAGGCTTCATGTTTTACTCCCTTACAATCTATTCCGCCAGAAATCCACAGATCCACGTACTTAAGAGCACAATCAAGGTTTTCTTTCAAAAAATAAATATTTCTTGCCAGTGCGTAGAATGAGCTATCGCCTATACTGGAATTTTTCCGTGATAATTTTATTACTAGAAAAATAAATCTTTCAATACCTTGCAATAAGAGGACGGTTTTATTTGGTTCCGTCTCCCTATTTCTCAATAATACGGCCATCAAGAGCGGTTTGAAAGATGTGAATCCGATTCTTTCCAATTTCAGAATCATTTCTTTTATTTTGAAACTATATAGAATTTCCTCAGGATTTTGAATCTTATACCAAATTGCTATGCTTTCTTGCAAACTATCAATATATTTCTGAATAGTCTGAACTGTGACTTTTTTATTTAGGACATTGTCAATTGTAAAATGCTCATTCAATAAGTATAATTTGTACTGCTCTGACGATTTTCTGGAGTATGGAAAGTACATTTTCCAATGGTCATTAAGAAATTCGTCGTCGTCAAGAGGCTTTTCTTTCTTTGCCCCAAGGTATCTATAAATTTGCTTCCATGCATCGTTGATATTGGACCTTAGTCTCTGGTTTTCCACTTGACTTCCCTCCATCGCGGTGGATAAATAAATTAATCTATTCTTTAACAACTCTAGGTTACTAAGTTTCTTTCCGCGATTGTTCATTGTTTCAAACGCTATTGAAACATCTATGTCATCTTCAATTTCATAAACATTGAATTTTAAGGACTGGGTCAACTTTTTGTAAATGGCTTCGACTTCTTCTTTTTTCATTACTTTAACTTTCTTCGCAAAGAAAATCTTCGCAGCCAGAAGATTAGAAGTATAGAGGGTCTCTATTTCTGCATTGGAGTTAGAAAGTTGGCCGAGAATTTTAGTTTTGAAGTATTCAAAGCTAGGATCATCTTTCTCATAACCGAACAAAAAAGTCTTTGATACCGAGTCACCTGGTCTTTTAAGATAGAGATACTTCTTGATGATTTCTTCTTTAGTATCATAGTTCAGAACTTCTCCATCTTTAAGGTTCTCGATAATTGTTTGGATTATGATTATACTTGTTAGTAACCTTTGTTGACCGTCAACAACATAGAAGGGCGAATATGACTTCTCCTCAATGGCCCAGATATCATCTTCCCAATTTGTGTACCTCGTCTTTTCAACTTTTTCTATGGTTAAAACACCTATGTAGTGAGACCTACCAAGCTTTAAGTTAATCAGGTCTTTCCAAAAATCATTTAACTGATCTTCTCCCCAGGTATACCCTCTTTGATAATCAGGTATTCTCATTAGCCTCTCGTAAAACAATTTATTCAAAGAATTTAAGCCGTTGAAAACCAAAGTCCTGCAACCCCAAATATTTAGGAAGAAATGTTTGTTGATAAATAATAATTTTGCCATTCGCTACTTGTATACTTTGTCTTTTTAGAGTATTTATAAATCTACCTAATATTACGTGATCTTGCATATTCTTTAAGTCAAGTATGATTTCATGCGTGGTCACGGATGCGCAAAGTTGATCTTGAAGATTATTCCTCGTGGAGCAGCATGGATATCCCTTCCTGCATTCATCGCCCGGATAGGATGCTTTCAATAGGGAGTTTATAACCCCGAAAGGCTTTATCCATTGTCATTACTACCTCTCTCCAGAAAATACCTTAAACCAATCGCAATGGTTTCATTGAATTAAAATAGCATATAAAGAAGAGGTAAAAAATGGAGGAAAATAAAAAAAGAATCAATGGATCTGGATTCATGGATAGACCAACGAGTTAGGTTGTCATGGGAATCGATGATGCGTTCTTATACAGGGATTCTCTAGGCAGAGGTGCATAGTGCTCTTCTTATTGTATCAAACGGTAAGAAATCTACATTCAGTATGAGTCGATCTTACAAAAGATGCAGAAGTTGGTGGATCATGGTGAATTTATATCGTTACCAATCCTTAGTCGAACCTGTAGCATTCTGGTGCGTTGATTGGGATACGACTTCATGAAAAACAACAAAACAACCTTGTGGTGTCAGCGAAGGAAAATTAAAGAGAGAAATCCGATTAAAGTCTATGACAAGACAAGGGTGAAAATCGAGTGACCGTTAAATCCAATATATTAAAGGTTAATGTAGTTGGCAAACTGCCGATTACTTTAGAAGGCGTTCAGCTGGCACTTCAAAACGCTGAGAGATTATTCAGCGATTCTCAACAAGTTAGTATTCCAACAAAGGTAGCTCTTTTGGAAATCGGCCTTGAAGAAATTGCAAAAACTTGGGGGATACTTCTTGGGTACGAGAAAAATTTGTTCGATAAAAGACCAGGCCTCATGAAAACGTTCTTACGATCGGCACATATCAGTATAAATAGCTATAACGAAAATATTGGAAAACTTGGTAGTGTAATCACAGATTTTTTTGATGACGTAGACCCAGCATACTTTTTGGTTCCTTTTGACACAAACTCTTTCGCAGACCACGGTGCAAAGATTAGGTTTCTCTCAAAATTTATAAAGTACATTCGCGAAATTCAACTTCCATTACTACGAAATAGCTCTGATAGAGGCAAATTAAAGCGGGAAATTCTTGGAAGATATATATCCAAAAATAAATCGATGGATACGAAAGAAGCTGACAAACTCATAGATGAAATACTTGACGTGGATGATGAACAACTTAGTTATATTGTGAATCTCAAAGAATATGGACTGTATTTACACGTTGAAAAGGATGTTTATATTTACCCAAGTGCAAGAAGCTTCGAAACTGAAACTCTAGAAAACCTGTTAGCTTTGCTAATAGGGATGGCGAAAAATGAAGTAAGTTTGCTGTTTATAGTTTTAGGGAAGACTAAAAAAGGGAAAGTGAACAGATGACCGAACCGAATAAGTCAGATGATGCCTACAACATCAATTTCGAAAGAATAATCGAGCTCATATCAAAATATGACCAGATCAAGAAATCTGGTGAAATAAAAAAGTACAACGAGGAAACCACAAAAAAAGATTTCATATTGCCTTTGTTTGAAGCGTTGGGTTGGAATGTATACAATAGAGGAAAGAAAAATGATTCTATAAGTGCTGAGGAAACAATATCGAAGAAGCGAGTTGATTACGGATTCAGAATAAACGGTATCCAAAAGTTTTTCCTTGAAGCCAAATCGCTTAGAGAGGAATATATCCATACAAACAGGAAATACGTTACCCAAGCAATCGATTATTCATGGCTGAAATCATGTTCTTGGGCTATCCTTACCAATTTTGAGACCTTGGCAGTAATCAATGCCGATGTCAGAGAAAGTAATTTTGCGAACAGCGTATTCTTTGTCCTGCATCCAAGCGATTTTCTATCTGATGAACGATTTGCGTATTTCTCTAAACAGTCCTTCGAGAACGGAGACCTTGATAAATTAGGCTCTAGATATGGAAAAAAGCAATTCAAGAAACCAATAGACAAGCAACTTCTAGAGGATATGATTCATTTCAGGGAAATTCTTTCAAAGAGCATAACTGCAAACAATCAAGATAAACGCCTGACAGAGGACGATCTTGACGAATCGGTTCAAAGAACATTGGATAGATTGATTTTTATTCGCAATGCTGAGGATCGTGGTCTTGAGGAAAATCAACTCCAATCCAATGCAAGAGAATGGTCTAACAGAGGGAGGGGAAATCTCATAAGAGAAATATCAAGGGTTTACAAGAACTACGATGAGAGCTATAATAGCAAGCTCTTCGCAAAGCATCTATGCGATGACCTTACTGTTGACGATGAAACGCTTCTTGAGGTAATAGAGAGTCTTAATCACTCGAAGGATAACTCATACAGATACGATTTCTCGCTGATTGAATCCGATGTATTGGGGAGCATTTATGAACAATACCTTGGCAACATCTTGAAGAAGACGCCTAAGAGGGCGAAGTTAGAGGAGTCTAAAACCCACAGGAAAGAACAGGGAATCTACTATACGCCTTCTTACATTGTTGATTACATTGTCAAGAATACAGTTGGTGAATATGTCAACACCCATACGCCTGATGAAATCCGTAAAGTGAGGATACTTGATCCGGCTTGTGGTTCTGGAAGCTTTTTAATAAAGGCTTACAAAGAACTTGAAGAATATTGGACAAAGCAAGAAGGCTTAGAGAATGCACGATTGGATGTGGAAGGTGAGCATCAATTCTATTCAAGGAAAGTTGAAATCCTGAAAAACAACGTATTTGGTATAGACCTTGATCCCAAAGCCGTAGAAATAGCTCAGTTGAATCTATTATTGCAGATATCCGAGAGAAAACAGAGATTGCCTTTGCTACAAGGCAACATAAAGATTGGAAACAGCTTGATTGACGATAAGTCTGTTTCTGATAAGGCTTTCAAATGGGAAGACGAATTTCCTGAGATTATGAAAGAAGGAGGATTTGATATTGTGATTGGGAATCCGCCTTACGTTAGAATACAGAATCTTGATAGTAAGGAAATTAAACACTTTAATGATACTTTCAAATCTGCCTTTAAAAACTATGACATTTACCTGTTATTCGTTGAGAAATCTCTTAAATTGCTGAGAAAAAATGGCAATCTCGGCTTTATAATTCCATCAAAGTTTATCAATGCCGATTACGGAATGGGTTTAAGAAACTTAATAGCAGAAACTAAAACCATGCATAAATTTGTGGATTTTAAAGATATTCAGATATTTGACGATGCAACAAACTACACCTGCTTACTGTTTCTGAGGAACTCAGAAAATGAAGAGTTTGAGTACCTGTATCCTAAATTAAAGGAAAATTTCACTTTGCAAGAAGTTTCAAATAGTGAGATATTCCAGAAATATCATTTGCCAAATCCTATTCAGAACGAATCATGGATTCTATCCAATAATAAGGTAAGCAGTCTAATGAAAAAACTCAAGGAGAAGTATCAAGAGCTTGGTACGATTTGTAAGAATATTTTTCAGGGGCTTGTTACCGGTTCAGACAGCGTGTACTTTGTAAAGGTCATTTCAGAAACAAAAGAATCGGCAAGAATAATGAACCTCGCCGATAACCGCGAATTTGCCATCGAAAGACGTATACTTAAGAAACTATTAAAGGGCAAAGACATCAAGAAATGGTCTGTCGAATGGAATGGTTACTATGTTGTGTATCCATATTTGGTCAAAAATGGTAAAGCTTCTTTGATTCCACTTTCTGAGATTGAGAAAGATTATCCCCTTACCTATGAATATTTCAAACATTACGAAAAGGAACTCAAGGGAAGGGAAAATAACCGTTTTGTGAGTGTGGAAAATTGGAATCAATTTGGACGATTACAAAATATAGAGAAATTCGAACAACCTAAAATCATCACTCAGGTTCTTGCGTCAAGCAATACTTTTGCTTTGGATGATAAAGGAGAGTATTACTTTGTTGGCGGTGGAAATGCTGGAGGATACGGCATCGTTCTAAAGGAAGAATACAAAGACCGTCACTATTGCATCCTTGCGTTACTTAATTCAAAAGTCCTTGAATTTTATCTAAAGAATATAAGCACACCATTCAGGGGCGGATATTTCTCATATGGTAGAAGATTTATTGAGCAATTGCCAATTGAGGAATCTGTTCTTTCCGAAGAAAATGAGTTAAGTCAAATAGGCAAAAAGCTGGTTGAATTACACAAGACTTTGACATTAAATAAAAATGTAGAAACAGACTTAAACAACAGAATTAGAGATGAAATTAAGCTGAATGAGCAGAAACTAAATAGCATAGCTTACAAGGCATACAATCTAAGTAACAGCGAAATTCAAACCCTAGAGAATTTCCTTGAAGCGAAATGAGGACGATTAAGGACTTTGTTAGGAATGGTAAAATCAACGCTGACTATTGAAGAAATACTGGGTCGATACTATTACAAGGAATGGATACAAAATGACCTAAGGGAGATCGGTGAAAGTGCAAATGGGAGTAAAGATGAGTTAATTAAAAGGTACCTTAATTCGAATAAAATTAGGAATAATAGTGTTAACGATATTGCAAATGGACTTATTTCAAGTTTAAGAAGGCATGACTTGAGACAAATATTACGTGACCATGCCATAAGAAATGGAACCACTAAGGAAGAATTGTTAGGAAAAGTTTTTGAAAGCTTCAGTTTTGAACCTTATATAACAACATTAGACCGCAATTGCGACACTTGCGGAATAATTACTGAACATGAACTTCATTTCGATGATTCCTGGAAATCAGACCATTTTAAGTGTTTAACTTGCAATAGTAGTGTTCCTGTGTCTAAGGACAGCGATGACCGTACAGACAAAGAGATAAAGACTGTTTACAATACTTCTGATACAAGTAAATTCTTAAAAGCACATTATTGGCAAGTCATTAGCGTATTTATTGCCATTACGGTAGGATTGGGTGTAAAGTATGGGTGGGGTGTTGGATTCGGTATCTCCTTAGTAATAACAGCAATAATTTCATTCGTGGCATTTCTGATTTCTGAGCATAAAGGTGCAATGTGACTAACATTTCATATCGGTAAGGAATCAAACAACCTTGACGAATCCCTCATTTTCGATATTGATGGTGATTCATACCCTGAGTATGCCAATCCTGAAGGATTCAAGCAATGGTTATTGGCATTGAGGCTTAATTCTCGGGAGGATATTTGTCTGTGGAGCCTCATAGACGGGCGGGGATGCTTGTAATAAGATTCTGTTGGAAGAGCGGATTATTTTCATCCAAACATTGACATATTCCAGAATCGGAGAGACAAGTATATACAGAAACACAGCACTTTCAGTCATGAAAAGAGGATTTCTATAAACTCCAGTTTCGTGCAAATATGAGAATCTTGTTTACTCTGAGAAATTAGTAATATGGCTGATTTTAAATTATATGAATCGTTATCACAAATTAGTTTTCATGGGTTTTTAGAAATTGTCAAAAATCATTCTTACTTTATCTACAATCATAATGACCCTGTCTGAACACAATAGGGATAAACCCGCGTTCTATTCTCATTCATAAACAGTAGTAAGGAGACGCCCTAACCCCTCAAGCCAAATACCTTCAAGTTCAATTGCCAGGTGAATGTTTTCAATTGTGATTTTCAGGAAAAGACGTTTTCATGGCTGAGTTTCTATTTTTCTCTATGTATGTAAATTCACAATTTATCCCCCCACCAAAAATCAAATCTCTCCTACTAATGTGTCTCTGTAATTTCTTAAGGTTTGTTTGGGAGAATTTGCAAGAAAACTGACAACAAAATATAAAAAATTAAGCTGGATTTGGCTGTATCCTGCGTTTCCCTTCCCAATGAGGTAAATACTAAAGTAAACTCTAATATACTAGAAATTCTAAGCTTCTGGTTAAGTATCTTACATCCCCTCATATTTTCCTGAACCAGAGTGGATGATTGTTTCTGTCATATTTCCCGAAACCAAGTTTCAATGCAAGGAGTATCTTATTCACAGTAGGGACAAAAAAGTAAATGTATTGCCAGTGAATCAATCTTAACCTGAAATGAATGCACCTTACGATTTCTGGAACCAGGTGGTGACGGATGTCCTTGTTGAAAAGAAAGCCACCATT
>JAKBRR010000024.1 GCA_021845325.1 Thermoplasmata archaeon | reverse complement strand
CCCTTCTCTGAATCGAGACTGTAAATCCTGATAGCAATGGAATAACTATGAGGGCATATAATGTGAGATTAAAATCAAGATAGAACATTATGGAGATAGAAACTATTACAGTTGAAATTCCAGAGACAACCTGAGGTATCTGAAACGTCAGGAATTCACTCAAGGTTTCTGCATCATTTGTTATCCTGCTTATGAGATATCCTGTTTTGACCTTTCCAAAAAACGAGACTGGCACCCTCTGAACATTTTCGAATGCACGGTCTCTCAATTCCTTAATCGTCTTTTGCGCAACGCCTGTCGAACTTATGGTCCTGATTCTGTTGGAGAAGAATTGAATAATATAGAACCCCAGAAACGCAGATCCAAATATGTATAGATCCGTGAAATTCCTATTGATAACACCGTTTATTGCAAGACCTAATGCAAGGGGATAAAGAGTGCCGGCGATTGCAGTTACTACCACAGCTATAATCAAATAGGCGCTATCTCTGCGATGAGAAAGAATTTGTCTAACCAGGCGCCTGAACACCTTTGCGCCCTTTTCGCTTTTTAATACATCCTCTTCTTCTTCCTCGTAACTACGCGGCATTGCTATCACCTCCGTTATTGAAGGTATAACCGTCTGTGATACCCTTTAAATCACTGGTTATGTCAAATATCTCTTCCACTGAACCATTCTGTAATCGAAGAACCCGATCAGCGAATTTTATAGCGGAATCTCTGTGTGTGACAATAAGAACCGTGGTTCCTGACATTTCTTCCTTGACTCTTTTTAATATTTCAAGTTCAGTTTCAGGATCAACACTTGATGTTGCATCGTCCAGAATTAATATTTTTGGTTCAGCCACTATGGCTCTGGCAATAGCAACCCTCTGTCTTTGCCCTCCTGATAGGGTTATGCCTCTTTCGCCAACTCTTGTATTGTATTTTTCAGGTAAAGAATCTATGAAATCTCCTATGTCTGCAATCCTGGCCGCTTTCATAACGGCCTCCATGCTTAAGGTAGTATCGCTTAATGTAATGTTATCCATAATTGTTCCTGAGAGGAGGGTTATCTCCTGTGGCACCAGTGCCACTGTCCTCCTGAGTTCAGAAAGAGGAATCTGTGAAATATCCCGTCCTCCAATGGAAATGATGCCGGAAGTAGGTTCATAGAACCTCGGTATGAGATTTACAAAGGAACTTTTTCCAGATGCTGTCTTTCCAGTAATACATACTATTTCTCCCTGGGGTATCTTCAGGTTAACTCCCCTGAATATATACCGCTTCCCTCTCTGAAAAGATACATTTTTTATTTCAAGATCCCCGCTGTGCTTAGTTCTATTCGGACCTTGAATATCCTCCTGCATTTCATCTGATAAAACAACATTAATCCTCTGAATTCCAGCCCTTGCATTTTCTGAAAAGACTATTAATCTTCCAAGGAAACTGATTGGAAACGTCATTATACTGAAAATATTCACTGCAGCTACTAGGTTTCCAACCTGTGAGGCATTGATTATTGAGGTATATCCTCCGTATAATAATATTGCAGTGGCAGCAATGCTTATGGTTAATGGCATCAGGTTATTGTAAAATCCTCTGAGACGGGCTACATCCATGTATTCATCGAAATATGAATTTGTGGTGCTGCTGAACTTTTTTATCTCTTCATCTTCTATTGAGAATCCTCTGACAACTCTATTCCCAACAATATTCTCCTGAAGCTCCTCATTCATATCTCCGTAGTATGTTCTTATCTTTCTCCAGTGCAATCTCTGTTTTCTCTGAAATACCACTCCTGTCAATATGAGTGCAGGAACTGTAACAATGAAAATCAGGGAATAAATGGGATCAAGAATGAAAAGGAATACGACACTGAAAAGAATCATGAATAGTGTTGGTAAAAGCTGGTTTGTGGTATTCATGATAAAATTTCTGGTGGCATCCACATCCATCGTGGATCTAGATAAAAGATCTCCGGAGGTTTGTGTTTCAAAAAACAGGAACTTTTTCTTCATTAAATGATCAAAAATGTTCTTCCTCATTCCGTATGCATAGAGCTGGCTTATGTATTGCGAACCGTAATTAACAAAGAACTGGAAAAAACCTGAAACAGCTGAGACAATAAGGATTAATATTGCAAAATATTCAAGCGTTGCAAAATTCAGTGATTGAATTGATGATACTGCATCACCAATTAGTACGGGTATCAAAAGTCTGGTTGCCGATGTTATGATAGATATGGAAATCACTGAATATAAAACCCATCTCTTACCTTTCAGATATTTAGAGCCGAAATATAGAGGATAAAGGACGGCTATTATATTATGTATCCTCCTTCTTAAATTTATAGGGTTATTCATGTTGAACGCGATATACTCAGTTAATTACACCTTATTCTGTCATATGATTTAAGTTTCATGGGATTTTTAAAGGAAAAATCAAATGCCTAAATGCAAAATATTCAAAATAAGACCTAACGCAAAAATCTATGGAAAAAGAGTCAAAATTATGGATGACTTATTTTAAAAGTAAACATACTCGTGCATGTGTAAGATTCTTGTTTCTAATAAGTCATAGTTAAGATTTGTTTGGTTTGAACATTTTATGAATCTTATTGTGGCAGGTAGTCTATTTTGGATGAAGCAAAGGCCGAATTGAGTTCTGAGATATCTTTCTTTTCAAGCGTGAATGATGCAGATTCAGCATTTTCCAATGCCTGTTTGCTATTTTTTGCCCCCGGAATGGGAACGACATCTTCCTTTGAGATCAACCAGTTGAGTGCAATCTGTGCTGAAGTTTTGGAATATTTTTCCGACAGCATCTTTAAAACGGCAATAATGTTCTCCAGTGAGTCCAGGTTCTTTGGGGAAAATAATTCATTCCCTTCTCTAATGTCTCCTTTTGGTGAATTTCCTTTATTATATTTTCCTGTCAGGACTCCCTGTGCAAGAGGACTCCATGCAATTATTGTTATCCGGTTCTTCCTGCAAAATGGCAGGACTTCCTCCTCAATATTTCTCTGGATCAGATTATACCTTACCTGATTAGATACAATCGGTACGTCTCCAAGTATACCCATAGCTTCCTCCAGATCCCTGACTGCAAAGTTGCTAACTCCAATAGCCTTAATTTTTCCATTTTCGTAAAGTTTCTTCATCGCTTTAAATGTCTGGGAAAAAGGAATCTGCTCCCATGGATCTGGCCAGTGGATCTGGTAAAGGTCAATATAATTCACACCAAGTCGCTTTATACTTGCCTCAGCGGCTCTCTGGAGTTCATCATATCTGAGATGTGCTCCAGCCACCTTTGTGGCAATAATAAAATTTTCTCTCCCATATTTCTTAAGGGCTCTACCCAAAACCCTTTCGCTATTTCCGTTTCCATAAGCTTCAGCGGTGTCAAGAAAATTAACACCGTTTTGCATGGTGGTTCCCACAGCTTCTATAATACTCTCTTCGTCCCCCTTCCAGGCACTACTCGCCTGCCATAATCCCATTCCAATTTTTGAAACTTTTAAGAAGTCTTTCCCGCCTATTGTTAAATATTCCATACCTAAATATTTGTTTTAATAGTATAAATATATCTTATTCTGATTTCTATTTTTTTATTATGAATTGGGGGGATGACATAGCACTTTCCTGGCTAATATAAAATATGTAAACCGGAAAAATGAAGAATTTTGATATATAAAGTCGATCTGATTACGAAGGTTCTACCCAGTTTCTTGCAGCCTTAGATATTCCCTCATTTGTAGTTGGATGCTGATCCGGGAACATTGAAATGTCTTTGGCAGTCAGCGAATTAAAAACGGCTGTACCTATTTCATTGACAAGTTCTGGTGCATCAATTCCTACTACCCATCCTCCAATGATCTTTCCCGTCTTTCTTTCGAAAAATAGCCTTATTTCACCGTCCTGTTCCCCGTAAATCTGTGCCCTGGAATCTCCAGACATAGAATATGAGGTTTCCACTATATCAATTCCTCTTTTTTTTGCCTCATTTCTCAAAATACCTATGTATGAAACCGGGGGAAAGGTAAATATTGAGACCGGAACGTTGACAAAATCCATCTTATCTGTGGTATCACCCATTATGTTGTTCGCTGCAACAATTGATTCCCTGACTGCAGCGTGAAAATATGGTGTTCTCCCTGTTATGTCTCCAGTTGCAAAAATGTATGGAATATTTGTCTGTAAGGTGTCATCAACTTCTATAATCCCATTGCTGCTGTATTTCACTCCAACTTGATCCATCCCTTCAGGAACCACTCCCTTTCTTCCAACTGCAAGTAGCACCTGGTTTGTATCCATGCTTAGTTCATTTCCGTTTTCAATGTATTTGACATTTAAGTTCTCCTTCTTTCCTGTTATTTCCTTAATGGATGTATTCATATGCACCTGGTATGGTGCTACTAGTGGATACGCAATATTCACAAGGTCCCTGTCAACATTCCTGAGTACCGTTTCTGTCCTCACAAATAGATGGACTTCTGTTCCAATTGCGTGGAACATAGCCGCAACTTCAAGCGCTATGTAACCTCCACCGACTATCACCATTTTCTTTGGAACGCTTCTAAATGGAGAACCAAAAGAAAATATATCATCACTTGTAATGCAAAATTCTGACCCGGGAAAAGATATTCTTGAAACAACTGTTCCTGTTGCAATAATTGCATAATCGAATTCCACTTCAATTACATCTTCCTCAGTGGATATTTCTGCACTTTTTTTTCCTGTAAAGCTAACTTTTCCCTTAATGAATTTTAGATTTGTGAATTCAGACATTTCCTGAACATGCTGATTAAAACGCATTTGCTGCACATCATCTTTATGCTGCTGTATCAGTCTGAAATTAGCATCATTCTTTGAACCAAGTAACCTGCCCGATCTATTATTTATTTCAATAAGTTCTCGCACCGTCTTGGATGGAATACAACCGAGGTAGAGGCAGTTTCCACCAAGAACACCCTTTGGATCGGCCATAAGAACGGTCTTTCCAGATCCTGCAAGTTTGAATGCGGCTGGATATGCACCCCCTCCCGCACCTATAATTAGAACATTTACCTTCATGTTCTAATATTAATTCATAATATTTAAGAAGGGAACCGTACATTTTAATGATCCGTTAATGAATTGGAGTGAAAAAATAACCTGTTATTATGTAGATTGCTAATTAAGAACGGACCCCGCCTCGCTTTCTATTAATTTTGAAATGTTTGACACTCTTTCAGGTAAATTCCTTAGAACTTTAAATGCAGGTAGTGAAACTACGACTGCACAGATTCCTGCCGCAGCCATTATATATGGGAAATAGAAGTAATTTGAAAGTATACTGAAAAGTGCAGCCATCAGGGGTGAACCTCCAATTGAAAAAATTGTAACAAGGGAATTTACGCGTCCCATAACACCATCGGGTATTGCCTTCATAAAAATAGTCTGGAGTCCTATATTTATAAATATCACAATAGCACCAAGTAAAATACCTAGAGCTATGTCAATATAGATAATTCTTGAAAGTGCAATGAGAAGAAGCACTATTCCCATGGGAACAAGAAGTGCTGATATTGTTCCTGTTCTTGAGATTATTGCTGAAAACTTTCCTGTGAAAAGTGAACCTATTACAATTCCAAAGGGAAAACCGGCTATGAATAAGGAATAATCAAGCGGTGACCCGTGAAGTATAATGTGTATCAATCCTGAACCATAAACATCCAGGGATATGAACAGTCCGTTGAGAAGAAGTGAGAGCATTAGGAACGGCACCAAAACTAGTATAATGCGGTAAGCCCCTTTAAAACCATATTTATCAACCATACCGGCCCTATTTAATGTTTTCCCTAAACCGAACAGGAGAGATATGACAGGGAGTAAAAATAGGGTAACGAAGAGAAATTGGAAAGGCAGGTAAAGCAGAATTCCTCCCACTATGATACCAGACAGCTCCGAAACCGCATTCGTACCCTGACTTAAGGATACTGCATGCTGGATCTCGTCCTCAGTGACAGTTTCTTTGAGTATCGTGTTGAATGCGTCTGAGTTAATTGACGATAATATTGAGGATATTAGTGCAACGGCATACACAATTGCCAGACTGTCACTGTAAACAAGTAATAGATAAGTAAATACCATCAGAATTGAAGACATTCTGAATACTGTCCCCCTATTATGCCTGTCGAGAATATGTCCTTCAGGAACAATCACAATTAGATATCCAAACAGTGAAAAAGCTGGAATTAACCCTGCAAGGAAAACCGAGTTGTATGCAACAATTGTACGCCAGACAAAGAATATGTTAAAGATAAAGTAAGCTACCCTGATGAGATTTCTTCCCATAAGATATTTCAGGAACTTATTCCAATGAATAGAGTCGTATATGTTAAAGTTCTGCATATATATCACACTTATACGTAGATTTATATCTTATATATATATCTTAGTATATGCCTAACGATAGACTGGAAAAACTCTTCGATGTACTATCAAGTCAGACAAAAAGTCACATAATAGCTCTACTTTCCTTAGGTGGAAAAATGACTGTTACACAGATTTCAAAACATATCAATACCAGTCGTTCCAATCTCTATCAGGCAATATCGGACCTACAGGAGCAGGGATTTGTGAACCCGCCTGAAATCATAGTTCGTAGGAATTATGTTGAGAAATATTACTCTCTCAATGACTCTGCCTTCAATGGAAGCTCGGCAGGAGAGATGGGTGAAGAGTTCAAGAAGATGTCACCCGACAAGTTAAGAAATCTCATGGCAACATTCCTTCTATCCCAATCTCTCAATCTAAAGGTGATTGCACAGGAAATAATAAAAGCATCCGATGAAGATGTGAAGAAGGCCGTTGGAGACGATGCGAACAGCCTTTTGAGAATTTCATTCAGTATACTGTCAGATAACCATTATTCAAAAGCAGTTGAAACTCTAGAGCCGTTCATGAAATACATAGGTAACCCAGGTAATTTTAGTGCAGAAGATTCACATGAGAAGACGGATGAATCCCACAACATGGTTCTGGTAATGGCAATCCCTGAGTATCTGGTTAAATCTTTGGGAAACAGGAAAATTAAATAATGATCAGCGGGTTATTTATGATACTTTTTTCGGGTTATTAACATAAGTTGATTTTCATAATAGTATCAAAAAACCGCTAAGGGATCTTTCATTGCATGGCCAGCCAAAAAAAGAACAATAATGAGTTCATTTGTTCAGATTAATGTTTAATTTGCGCAATCCAAGCCTTATGTTAATTCGGGTCCGGTCCTTTCTTTCCATGTTTCGTTTTAGGGGTTGATGCCATTGTAGCATTGGTTGAGATAAACTAGGGATGCTCCCCCTAAATCTTGGATAACCTCTTTGAAGTTTTTTACATTAATATTCTCAAACTTTTCACATAAGTTACAATTGATCCACATGCTTTGATTAGAACTTTAAACCAAAATTCCTATGAGTTTATGCAATAGGATAGTATTTTTCATATAGGTCTTTGTTTTTGATATTAGGGTCATATGACTTTCATGTGGGTATGAACTTTCAGATCATATGGTTTCCCTCATTATTTGTGTTTTCTCGGAAAGGTTATCCGGTGGACTGAATCCCAATCTGATTCAAATTGCTCTGGAATTAGAAAAATTGCATTAATCAAAGCGACCTTTTAGTGAACATCCTGAGCAAAAGTGCGAACGAGCAAATACATTCTGTTAGATGTATAGTCTCCTCAGTCACTGAATGTAAATATCTGGAATTGGGTTATGATCAAAAGATGGCAATTCCATAAAGTAGTTTCAGCAAAACCCTTGAAATTGCAAAGGAACCTGTGATTTAATATTCAGGGTGCTGTGGTCATACATCAGGCATAAACACCCCGGAAGAGCTTAAACTACAGGGATACCTAACTGAGAATTTCCATTAGCTATTCAAAATGTTAGAACTGCATAGCCCTCTTTTATAAGGGAACTAATAATGGACCCAACATATTCAACTTTTATTCCCATTTCAATAAGTTTTGGTTCTATCCCCTCATCTCTAGCAATTGCTGCACATGCTGTTGGGATAATACCGGCTTTCTGGATAACTTCTATGTTTCCCTTGATCTCATCGTCATCACTAAGTATCAGCTTTTCGCTTGGACCGAAAAATATGATGCGGACATCATCAAGCCATTTATATTTTACAGCGTTGACAGCATACATTATCCCGGTTAATGCTTTTTCTCTTGCTTCCTCTCCAGATGATATTATTACCAGCGCTTTATCTGTCACAAATTTCAATTCAGTGAATTTATATAACCTTTTCGGGAAAACCTGACTGAGAGTCGAGAAATGCTTCAGGTCAGGAACAGCATTATTATTCTTAACTGATCTAAAATATTGTGATTCAGCTGTAGGCTTTCTACCACCTCATGTGGAAGGCAAGCTGTGAAATAGGGTTTACAAAAACTTAATTGCTTAGCGGATAAGTTTAAGCTATGATGTTTAGGTTAAGTAACTCATTTACGTTGAAAGATACAAGCTTATGGGAGGATACTAAATACGAGCATGAGCATCCTGCAATGAAAAGACTCTGATCCTGCTGCTAACAGTATGGCGAATTAGAAACGTTTTTGTAAGTTTGCTAAATACCATATCCCACTTTTAGCCATAATATAATTATCATCTAAGGAATACTTAAGTATAACCAGGTCATTATTTAATTCAGATAAAGAGCACTTAAAATAAAGGAATGAAAGTTATGCGAAAAGTAATCTTGGATACAATAATCTCTCTGGATGGTTATTATACCAGCCCAAAGAGTGAAATAGATTGGTTCGGATTTAACAGAGAGGAGATTGAATGGTCAAAGCAAATTCTTCGAAGGGTCGACACGATGCTTTATGGTCGGGTTACCTATCAGGAGTTCAGTGAATTCTGGCCGAATGCCTCTCCAAGCCCTGATGGCTTCGACTCTGAAATCATTGGGAAGTTAAATGGACTTCAAAAGGTAGTATTCTCAAGAACTCTTTCAGAGGTGAAGTGGCACCCTGCAGTGATCATTCGTGAAAATCCGGTAAACGAAATTACGAAGCTGAAAGTGGAACGTGGCAAAGACATGGTTATCATAGGCAGCGGTACACTAGTGTCTACGCTTGTTAAAAGCGACTTGATCGATGAATATCGCATCAGGATTCGACCCATTATATTGGGAGCGGGAAAACCACTTTTCATCGATGACCAAAAAAGGCACATGCTCAGGTTGATTTCTTCAAGGTCTTTTGATAATGGTGTTGTTGCACTTCATTATGAACCAGCCAATTAACCTCCGCTATAAACCGTCAGAACATCATTTTACAAAAGCACAGAATTCTAATTACCTAACTTTTTGACCGCTTTTATTCACTACATTCTTCAGGCCTTAATTATCAACGGTCCACTGAAACATGTAAATGCTGTGTAGTGTAAAACTATACACTGCGACATTCATAAGAAAAATCAGGACAAAATCCAGAACCTATCTCGCTGAGGTACGGACTAAGAGGGTGGACGGCAAAGTGAAACAGTAGTTCATAAGATACGTGGGCAAGGAGATGAACAGCTCCGTGGTGCGGAAGATATCGCCCAGTGACGTGAGAGCAATGGAGGCGCGCAGATCAATAGATGTTGAGGTGGTTCACAGGATATCATCCAGGCTGGGAATCAACGCTATGACCCCGGGAAATGCATCTGTCATGGTATATTCACAGCTTCTTGATAACCCTGCAATAAGCAGGATGTCGGAATATCTGCGTGAAACGGAGATACTGAGATATCTTGGCATTGAAAGTATTGATACCGGGGATCTTTACGAATCCCTGCAGGAAATAAACGATATGGATTTCTCAGCCATGTAGGAGAAGCTTGCATCCCTCTTCCACCATATTGAAAGGGACAGGAAGTCTATAATAATAGATGTTACCGATACGTATTTCACGGGAGATTCCATAGTGAGAAAGGGAAAGGAGGGGAGGATAAAGAAGTTCATGCAGATCGCCCTCGTTGTGACGGAGAAGAGAGGATTTCCATTGTTCCACCGCGTATTGCCGCGCAATATTTCCAGCAGATCCATCATGGACGATATTGTTAAGGATCTGTGGTTGAAGGGGTATACCGCGATTATAATGGATCGTGGATTGTCTGATCCGGGAAGAAAAAATCCATAGCTACCTCACCTCTTGAGTGATAGCCCGATCTCGAGAAGAAGGCTACAGTGACCACCAATGACAAGAGAAGTATTTCCACTCTCTAATATTCCTGTGATTCGTTCTTAAATTTCCAAGGAATATTTTAGTATTTCATCCTCATTTCGTATTCTTCAAGCTGAAATTGTATCAGAGTATTGGCAGGGCATTCTCGCTCCACCATCTATTCCTTCTTTTTTAATGAAGAATCTGTAGAGCCCAGCTTACCTCATCGCTTCAGGGGCCTTCGCGCATCCGGGAACAATAGAAACTTCGGGTGGACACAACCCTAAGTTGGTCGATGCAGAGATCAAGACTATCTTCCCCATGGTCAAAGAACCTCTTTATCCAATTTTGTATGTATCTGCTGACACTCGATATATTTAAACATCTGGACCAAATTTAAATATGGATCGGTTGGGATTTGCTTATTATTTTAAGGGAATACATTAGATAAGAAGCAACAAAACAATTTTGGTTGTCCAATTGTGAAGTTATAAATAATGTTTAAACATAAACATATGTTAT
>JAKBRR010000023.1 GCA_021845325.1 Thermoplasmata archaeon | reverse complement strand
ATTACGGGTTGCACAGAATGGTTAAGAACCTTCAGGAAGGGAAAACCCTTACAGTTGATAATATAAGATTTGCAAGATCAGCCCTGAATGAATTCAGGGAATTCGGTGTCGATATAACTGCTCCAGCTGTACTATCACACTTCATTATGCCTAAGAGGCACAATTGATCAGATTACGCCTCCATCAATGGGAACCATGCAATCAGTTGTTGCTCCAAAGATATCGTCATTAACCATTGCAAGAACCATGTTTGCCACATGCTCAGGGAGAACCTCCTTTCTCAGAAGATTTTGCGTTTTGTATTCTTCAACGGTCTGACCCTTCGCCTTTGCCCTGGATTCAAGTACACCATTTTCCCAAATCTTTGAGCCTTTGAATATCTTATCCGGATTAATGATATTGGCGCGAATCCCATATTTTCCGCCCTCTTTAGCGAAATAGTGGCACATTTGTGCTGCAAAAGCCTTTGAAGAGCCATAGCTGGCCATACCTGGACCCGGATGCGTTAAATTCTTGGAAATATTGAATATAAGGTTTCCACCGGTCCCCTGTGCCTTCATTATTTTAAAGGCCTCTCTTGAAACAAGGAAAGGAGCTCTTCCATTAATCCGATAATGAAGATCCAGAGTTTCCACAGAAATATTTTCAATGGCCTCAGATTTTAAAACACCTGCATTGTTGAAAACAATGTCCACGCCTCCAAACTTCCTGACTGCTTCTTTGAACGCGTTCTGAATTTGAACCTCGTTTCCAAGATCTAAAACACTATGGATACTTGCTGCTCCTGTTTGTTTTGAGATATCCCTGCATATACCTTCCACATTTGGATCAAGATCCATTGCGACTACCGCAGCTCCATTTCTGGACAGAACCCGGAAAGTTTCCAGTCCTATTCCGCTGGCTGCACCGGTAACCACAGCAACTGAGCCTTCCAGTGGTTTTGGTTTATCTTTCTTAAGTTTAGCTTCTTCCAGTGGCCAGTATTCCATTTCATAGGCTTCTGCTCTTGTTATGAAGTGCTGTTTACTGATTCTTGATGCTGCCCAGTTCACGTACATACTGTGTTTGATCTGATCCATTATTATTTTGGCTTCCCTGGAATTCTTTCCAGCAGTTATAATACCGTATCCTCTGGCTATTAGGATTGCAGGATACGGGTCGTGCATTGGAAAATCTTTAACATATTTCTCATATTCCATTTTATATTCTTCAGCGAATGACAATATTTTTTGCTCCATGTCGTGAGATTCAGGCAAATAAAGATAGTTATATTTCGTCCGGATGAGCATATCTGGTGTTGCAGGCCCAGCCCTTTGAAAATTTTCTGCCTCCAGCGAACTGGCAATTTCCTTTGCCTCATCAGATGTGTCAATTTCTAGAATTTTTCTGCTGTTTTTTGATAATGATCCACGAATAAATGGTAAATATTCCTCAAACGATTTGTCATCATCATATACCTTTTTCAGTTTTCTTGGACCTGCATTCTCCAAGACATATTTATTTGCTGCATCCACTATTAACAAATGATTGTTATATGCCTCCTCTGCCGAGTCTGAAAAAGTAAACAAACCGTGCTTTGAAAGAACTAATCCCTTTATGGTTTCATTCATTTTCTCGACTTTATCAAGTATTTTTTTTGCCAGTTTGAAACCAGGCGGAATGTATGGAACAACCATTACGTTTGGCAGGATCTTCTCTATTTCTTCCTGTGTGAATTCTGTGTTAGTGATTGAGAGTATTGCGTCTGAATGGCTGTGTAAAACATATTTTTTATTGATAAAGCCATGAAGAAATGATTCAACAGATGGAGATGGTTCAGATGGATCCAGGCAGCTTTTTTTGAGATAGGACATCATTTCAATATCTGTCATTGCGGTTCTGGATTTCGCTTCAATTAGATCTGACATTCTTAATCCAGTGAATCCTGACCTTTCAATAGTGGCAAGATCTGAACCACTACCTTTTACCCTCAACACCTGTACTGTTCTACCGGCATGATCCTTTTCCATTACTTTTACGGAAGTATTTCCTCCTCCATGAAGAACCAGGTTCTTGTCCTTTCCCAACAATCTTGAATATTTTACCAATTCGTCAATTTCATCTACCATTTATTTCACCCTACAAAAGCTTAATTAAAGGTTTACCCGGAAGCGGTATCCTCCTCTTGTCAACCTCAGTGTCATCATCTGTAATAACAAACCTGCACGAAAATATTTGTGATAGATAACTCACAGAATCTTTGAGGATTTTTATTTCATCAATGTCGTTTCTGATGAACTTCCTGTTTTTCATCACCAACGGAATAATCCATTTTTCACCCGGTTTTATCTCTCTGCCGTTGAGGATACTTTCAATTAATGAAGTTTTTTCTGCACTACACACAATTATTCTGATTTCGTCAGGTGTTTTCTTTGTTACCTTAATTACTTCTCTGATATCCGAAACGATGTTTTCAAGAAATATCTCATTGTTTATTGGTCCCATTTGAGGTTCTCTTATCTCTTCTTCAGTAAATATTTCACTGGAAATATATGTGCTGTTTCCAAGTTTATGCCACATTTCTTCGGCAAAATGACATATCACTGGCGACAAAGCCTTCAGCCATGGCTTTATTATCTCCCTGATTGAAGCGGTTGGATTGATTCCTCTGGATTTTAACTTAGAAATATCGTTGAGAACTCCATAGAATATTTCAATGAATCCCAATCGTATATTCATGGCATCCATGTTTTCCCTGTATTTTTTCAGGTGAAGATAAAAGCTCTGGCAAAACCAGTTTGATATTTCTGATTGTGCCTGTACACCACCTTCTGCAACCTCTGTGATAATAGTTTTAAGTTCCGCGAATCGTGAACCAACCACTGATACATCCTGTTCATTCCAGTCTACCACTGAGGTTGGATCAGATGTCACTGCAACATATAGTCTAAAGAGATCTGCGCCAAAGTTAGATGCTATCTGAAGAAGAGATATTGAATTACCCTTGCTTTTGGATATTTTCTTACCGTTGGAAATCATTGTACCTGCGATCATTATTCCCCCGGGCTGAGCGAATTCAGGAAGCAATGCACTGTGATTCATGATATAGAAAGCAAGATGATTTGTAAAGTGTGGAAATGCTGTTATTCTCAAATCAACTCCATACCAGTACCTGAACCATTCTCTGGCTTTTATTGCCATATCATCAGATGAGTTTCCGGTATCTGTGAAAATGAAATCAAGGATCTTATCATCCAGTTTCCCCATTTTATTATGAAGACTCCTAAGTGCATCTATACATGTATAAACTGCTGGATATATCGTCGAATCTGAAAGTGATTCTATGATCCATTTATCATCAAAAGGCAGCTTTGTTCCAAGACCCCTCATTCTGGCACAGGGTCTTTCTTTTAACCAGTCTATAACTTCATTCATCCCGTTTTTATAATGTGCAGGATAGAAAGTCATTTCCTGAACGGTTTTGTGCGCCTTGTCCTTCCAGCTGCCGTTTGAATAGTCCAGAAACCACTGATTACTTAAAACGGCAACAGAAACCGGACTCCCTGACCTTGTTCTTGCCCTGCGAGAAGTTTCATAGATGATAAAAGCGTTTTTATTTGTTTTAAGAGTATTTCCTATTTCTTCTCTTGCTTTGGAAACTTTTTTACCCTCAAATCCAGAATAGTCCATTATTCCCTCATAAAACTCTGTCTTGTACAGTTCTGAGTTTGCCCTGGCGATGGCCTCCGGATCTGAGAGGTCTACCTTATGACTTTTTAAAAACTGTTCTGCAGATGAGAAGCTGTTACCGACCCTGATAAAATTCCGCTGGTCATATTTGATGCCAAGTTTTCTGCATTCCAGAAAATCTATAATTGAATTGC
This sequence comes from Thermoplasmata archaeon, assembly GCA_021845325.1. The sequence continues at coordinate 7,340 of JAKBRR010000023.1, read as the reverse complement.
CTGGAACTGATGCAACAATTCCTGTGGCATTATTTGGATCAACGAAATCAGCTGAATAAACCTTAAGGGCTTCTCCATTGAACGGATTCTTAAATCTGGTCTCTGTAATTTTTTTTACAGATACTGGTTCCCATTCACTGATTTTATATTCCTGTCGTGATAGTTTTTCCATTGCTGAAGTGGATATTACAATTTTTTTGGAATTTAAAACGCAAAGGACGTACTTTTCCTCATTTGATACCCATAAATTTACAACTCCTGGTAAAGTCTCAGGTCTTAGAGTTGAGGCTGCTAGAGAAAATTCTTCACCTTCAAAAATTATACTTGTGAATTCCTCAATACTGACCTTATCTGTATCCCCATCTTCTATGTCGTCTTCGCCAACTGCACTTTCTTCATCTGCGTTATAAAGTATAGGGTACCTTCCCTGGGTTATATAACCAAGATCATGGAGTTTTCTGAATTGCCATGAGACAACATCCTTATATGAAGGCTCCACAGATTTGAATTCCCGTGACCAGTCAATGGAGAATCCTAGTGAATCAAAATCTTTTCTGATTTTTTCCGCAAAATAACCTGCCAGCTTTTCCTGATCCTTAAATGTCTCAATTATTGAAGGAATATTTTCAGAAGGCTCATATTCCCCTATGTATTTTTTATACATATCAATGGCAGTCTGGTCTCCTCTTCTTATCCTCTGGGAAATTGCAAGTATGGGAGTACCACTCTCATGAAAGCCCATTGGATACATTACATTAAATCCACTTAACCTCTTATATCGTGCGATGAAATCCGCAATCGAATATGTCCTTGCGTGACCTGCATGCAAAGGCCCGCTTGTATATGGCCATGGAACCGTCAGAAGATACTTTTTACGATCATCAGGCTCTGATTCGAATACCCTGTCCTTTTTCCAACGCTCCTGCCAGTAAATCTCAATCGGATCCATTTACCTCACACAATGAGAACCGCAGCAGAAATTACTGTGGTCCACTCCCCACCCTTCATAACTACAGCCGTTGAGCATATATTTTTTGTAGTCAATATCTTGTCCTTAAGAACATATTCTTCCTTTTCCTGATCCCATGTAAGGTCATTCTGCATACCGGTAGTACTTGCCAACATCTCAGCTGCAAGCTTTTCTGCAAAAAAACCAGCTCCATGCTCTGTTTCTCCAAAGCTGTGATGTTCACTCAGGTATCCCCATTTGCTTCTATCTGTGGGAATTGCGTATCCTATCGCGGCGGAAATCATTCTGTTCAGTTCATCGCTGGAATTTCTGGCTAACACGGTAAAAAGTATCTGCCCGGGATTGAGAAGTTTAAGACCTTCCTCCCTGGATATTGCTTCGGCATGGGGAGGAAATATGGAACTGACACTTACAAGATTAAACTGAGCTATTCCCCCATCTCTAAGCGCTTCCTCGAAAGACATTAACATGCTGTGCCCTCTGCCGACACCCCGGGTAAAGAACAATTTTTTAGGAACTAGATCTACCATCAGCCCTTATATTTAATTATATATTAAGAATTATCAGTTTTGTCAATTCATGTGTCTATAGTTATTTCTGCATAACCTTTCTCAATATTGAAAATTACTTCATTGTAAGTAGCACCCTTTGGAACAAATTTAAATGAGTTAACATTGAGAGGAATAACCTTGGTAAAAGTAATAGTTATAACCCCTTTTTCTTTATTTTCATTAATTTCCATCGGATTTACAAGAATATTAAAAGAATCCAGTTGAAGAATCAGCCATGAAAAAATGTTGACAAGAATCAACTCTTCTTTGTCAAAATGGAGTTCATACTTTTGCATCTTTTTGTATTTCCTGATCTGCCCCCCATATACTATCTCATTGAACGCCATAATACTGTTGAAAACAATATCCACAACTCCATTTCCGAAAATCCTGATTCGTAAATCTGAAGTCTGGTCCAATAATTCATAGTTTTGCTTCATTGCTTTACCTTCTTATTTTTCTCTTTTCTTATAGTCCTTGCCTTCAGTGATGTCTAGGGAAGTATCTTATTAAACACTAACTTATGATAATTTCCCTATGGACATACAGTCATAACAATTGGTCTTGCAAATTCCTTGTTTTTTCTCAAGTTCATTCATACTCATTGATTTTTACATACAGTATGGATTCTATCGGTGCATTAATGAGAATTCCATGAAAATAGGTACTTTAGTTTTAGTATTCTGTTTTACCGATATTATCTCCCAAGCCAATATCATAATAAAAATGTAGCCACAATGGAAATAGCGGAATATCCAATAATAAAGAAACTAGTATTATTTTTAAAATAAAAAATTTAGTTGAGTAATAAAATTACTCTGGCTTTTCTGAAGAGATAACTGGTATCTGTTCTTCAAGATTCAATCCTATCTCGTCCTGTGAAAGTTTTCTGCCTATGCTTCTTTCATAGAAATCAATGATTGATCTCTTCTCTTCCATTGTGTATTCTCTGAAGTACTTCTCCTTTTTAAGGATCTTTCCAGTTTTCTGTTCGTATGTTTTTGCTGGAATTGAATACTTTCTCTGAGTTGCATCTCTGTACAATTCAGGAATAACGTTGAAAGCGCAGAATGGAACTACTCTCCCATCAGGCATTGCGTAGTGGATATCGCATCTCTCTACCCTGTCAACATCATATGTGTATGGATCCATGAAGTGCATGAAACCAACGAACATACTCTTGTAATGGAAAGCCTTCAGTCCATGGTAATCTCCATCTGTAAATGCGTTGTAAAGCATATCTTTCAGCTTAAAGTCCTTTGGAGCCTTCTCGTAGTCGACAAACTTTCTGAGATTTGCCATCAATCTTGTAACAGTAGAAGCTTTCTTTAGGGTTTTGAAGTTTGAGTCTTTAACCTCATCTGCCATTTCTCCGATATACTCAAAGATTCCTCTTACATCCAAAAATCTTGTAATGGGTGTAATTTTGTCCCCTTCCTTGAATATGTATGTTCCCATACCACAGGCAAAGTGTATTGAAAGTTTGTACATTTCCTTTCCCTTAAGCTGCTCAACAAAGTTAGATACCTTTGTTGTTGAAGGAACTGTGAAAAAGTCCTCTCTTCCAATCATACCATCTGTTTGCTGTTCAATCTTTTTTATACATCCTGGTATAGTAACTCTCTGCTTCTCTCTCATCCTGTCAGGCATTCTGCCCACGAGACTTACTGGCTGGAAGTTTACTGCTCTTACTGCATCGATGTTTGATATACCGAACTTTATAATGTCTCCCAGGTACATATCATTAATTCCACCTATGACGGTTGGAACCAATACTACTCCCATTGGGGCTTTTTTATAGTTCTCCAGTGCTGCGGGTATTTCCCAGAAGTTCTTTGGGTTTGCTCTTGGGGTTGGGCCATCAAAACTTGTATAAACCACGTTTGAACCTGCTTCTCTAACTTTCTTGGGGAAATCTGGGTCAAAAGCTGCCCTAATACTGTTTGTGTTAAGCTGAATGTGCTCATATCCCTCTTCCCTGGCTATCTTAACGATATCAAGGATATCATCTCTTATTGTCGGCTCGCCACCAGTAATCTGAACTGCGTTTGCTCCTACCGGCTTTTCATTTCTCATTCTCCTGAGCATCATTCTAACCTGATCCTGTGATGGCTCGTAGATTGGCTCGTTTTCTTTTGCGTAGAAGAAGCAATACCAGCAGGATAAATCACACCGGTTTGTTACGACTACATTTCCAAGACCAGTGTGCGATTTGTGCTTTACGCATAATCCACAGTGAGTTGGACAAACGATTTTTGATTCCAGGTATGCAACGTGCGGGTTTAAAATTCTTACACCACCGTCTGCCCATTTCTTGGCTTCCTGATACATTTCATAATCTTCCCAGTATTTTTCTTTTGTTATACCGTGTTCAGCACATTCTTTGATAAGTCTGACTTCTCCTCCCTGCTCATATACAATAGCTGGGATTCTCATCTGATCAAACTTTTCATCGTCAACGCAAATAGGGCAAAGACTCTCAGTAACCCTCATTATCATCATATCGCTATTGATGATGTTACCCATTGTTCCTATGAACTCTTCCACAGTTTTGAATGGTGCGTTCTTGCTTATCTCAAAATCGCTAGCGAATCTAATTTCCGGGAATTTGTTTCTTTCCTCTAAAGCAATCATTTCTTCATATCACCTATTGTTATTGTACAAATTATATTGAGTTAAAAGTATTTTGTAGTAATTACAGCTAAGAAATTCATTGCTCATATTCTTTTTTTAATTAAAATAAAGCTTATATTTTATAGTTTAAAAAATAAAATTATTCCCCTACCAAAAATGCATTTTCACCCCCCTTTGAAGGAAGAGCCGCGCTCCAAAGATATTATCTCGAATATCATTGAATTGAATTCCCTTGTGTATGAAATTAGTCTCTGCTTATTTCTAAAATAAATGAATTCAGGAATTTATTTTATTCTAAATGATTCACTTAATTTCACCCTTTTCCCCTAAAACCTTCATTTTTACTTCATTTCCGGCTAAAATAAACCTGAATTTCCATTACTTTATCCTGAAGAAGCTGTAAAGTGTTCAGGATTAGACTTAGCCAACTGAAGTATATCTAAAACTATAATCAGTATTTAAAAACACGATAAATCCAATTTAACACAAAATCATAAACATAATTAATACCAAATTCATCTCTGTTAACCAACAGGGATGATTAATGGCAAGAATGCATAAAAGAAAGAGAGGGAAATCTGGCTCAAAGAATGTATATTTGGCAAATGGCCATGCTTGGGTAGAACAGAGTCCTAACGAAATAACGGAAATAATATTGAACTCGCAGAAGGAGCATTTGACTTCTTCCCAGATCGGAATTAGACTTAGAGATCAATATGGAATTCCAGGAACAAAGCATGTGCTGAACGCAAAAATAGGAAAGATCCTTCGTGATAACAATAGTAGCCCGGCTATACCTGAAGACTTAAACAGTCTAATCCAGAAATATAAAAGAGTATCAAAACATATTGTTGCAAATAAGAGAGATATGAGTAATACCAGAGGCAGAAATTTGATCATGGCCAAAATGTTGAGATTAGTAAAATATTACAAAAGGGAGGGATATTTGGCCAATGAATGGGAACTTAACAAAGTTCTATAATTATGTTAAAGGACATCATTCCAATAAAATTTTTAGAAGCACTTAATATTGCTAAGGAGAAAATAATTCATTCCCCTTATATTAGAGTTTTAACCCATTATGATGGAGATGGTACAAGCGCTGCGATTATTTTGGTTACAACTCTCGAAAGACTCAAAATACCCTACCATTTAAGTTTTGTAAAGGATCTGAGTGAGGATGGAATCAAGAAACGGCTACTTGAGGAGCCATACAACCTTACCTTGATAGCAGATGCAGGTTCAGACCAGATTAAATTTGTACCTGAGATGGAAAATATAATTGTCCTTGATCACCATTATTATGAGGGTTCAAATTCAAAGTCCCTGAATATAAATGTAAGAGACTTTGGTTTTAATGGAACTACAGAGGCATGTGGTGCTACAATGGCTTTTTTAATGTCCCTAGCAATCGATGAATCAAACGCAGATCTTCTTAAATTTATGGTAGCAGGAGCCATAGCAGATAAACAGGACATTGGTGGTTTTAAAGGTTTAAACTCAGTTATAATTGAAAAGTATGGTAAATCATACAAGCTTCATAAAAGATTGAACCTCAACGGTTTAACACTACTTGATGCTCTTACCTTTTCAACTGATCCGTTCTATTATGACTTAACAGGTAAAACAGAAAACATAAGAGAATTCCTTAACGGGCTTGGATTTGAGCCGAACACAAAAATTTCGGATTTAAGCAATGATGAAAATTTAAAATTAGGAAAAGCTCTATTCGCAAAGCTGGCGCTTCAAGGATGTGAATCAGAAGCAATCAAGTATATGGAAACAGAAGATTTCATGTTTGAAGATGGCTTTACTGGGAAATCACTTTCAAAGATAATAGATGCCAATGCTAAACTTGGATCTAATGCGATTCCTGTTAATTATTTTCTCGGAGATAAGAAGCTTTTAGAACAAATGCAATTGAACTGGAAAGCATTCGAAACCAAGCTTATCGACTATGCTTACCGTTCCTACAAAGAAATGGTTAGAGAGAAAAATATCCAGTATTTTTACGCACCTGGATCCGAGATGGCAGGCTCCATAAGCGGTATTTTGATGTTATATATAGCTGATCAGACTAAACCGGTAATCGGATTTAATGCAGGAGATAGTAACACATTAATCTCCTCCCGGGGTACAAGAAACCATGTTAATAGAGGACTTAACCTGTCCTTGATAATGAAGGAAGCTTGCAAGAAAGTAGGCGGCAGTGGAGGAGGACATGATATTGCCGCAGGAGGAGTGATTCCCAGGGGAACAGAAAAACAATTCATCGAGATAGTAGATAAAATGGTTTCAGAACAGATAGGAAGTAATAGAGTCTAAGTTACTTCTTTTACGAACTTTACAGCTGAAAATTCTTCTTTGAGCAATTCTAGTAATATCTCCGCGCACCTGAAGTGAGCCTTACACTTTTAAAATACTTCCTAATATTACTACTGGGATTCAACATTTGCATTTCGATCCTCTTATGAGATTGATCTTGCAAGTATGGATCATCTTAAAACTGCTATGAGCAATATCAGTCCAAAAGGTTTTAATAATATTTTATGTATATAACATTGAATGGTACGGTTCGGGATTTATACCGACGATTTCAGATTTTATTATAAGGCCATTAAGGAATTAAAAGAATGGGGACTCCCTTTCTGCTCTATTGATGATATTTCAGATATACCAGTTGATATACCAGTAATTTTGAGTTCTTCCAACGATAAGGCCATGGATAGATTTCAGATAAGAGAAAATTCACCAATAAGAGCAATAAGGAAAGCCCTACCCATACTGGCGGGTAAAAAGCAGTTCTCTTCACTCATAATAGGAATGGATCCTGGACCAAGACCTGGTGTGGCAATTTTGGCGGATCTTATAATAACAGAAGCAAATGAAATGCCGGATATTCATGAAGCCGTTATGTTCATTAAGAATGTGTTAAATGATTATAGCTATAAGTTCTTTGAAATAAAGATAGGAAATGGTGATAAGCCAAACAGAAAGAAACTTATTTCGGAGATTTCCGATTTGAATTTAGAATACACAATTGTCAATGAAAGGGGAACAAGCGGTCCTCATGCTATTCATAATAATGCACTATCTGCTGCCAGGATAACCTTAGTTGATAATACAAAATTTAGAAAATATCCCGATAAGCCTGGTGTGAAAAGAAGGTTATTATCTTCAATTAC
>JAKBRR010000022.1 GCA_021845325.1 Thermoplasmata archaeon | reverse complement strand
AATGCACAAATGATATCTTTATAAGTCATTTATTGATTTAGTGGAACTCTATTATCAATAGGGAGTGTAAAGATATATGGCAAATTCAGTAGCGATAATCGCTGACCCAAGAACTGGAAAGAGTTACAAGAAAGAGGTTACTCCGGAAAACATGAGCATATTGACAGGCAGAAAACTGGGAGAAGAGATAGATGGAATTTTCTTTGAAATGCCCGGATACAAGCTCAGGATAACAGGAGGCTCAAGTATTGACGGCTTTCCAATGAGAAGAGACCTGGCAACATCGGGAAAAAAGAGAATTCTGGTTACATATTCAGAAGGTAGAAGGGCCAAGAAGGGAATTAGAAAGAGGGTAACATTTAGGGGTTCAATAATTGGATCAGATATATCGCAGTTGAATCTTTCTATTTTACAGTACGGCCCAAAGGCCTTAGATGAACCTGAGGAAAAGAATTAATGACTTCGGATCTTCCTCAGCCCACAGTAAATATCGGCATGGTCGGTCACGTTGACCATGGTAAGAGCACTCTTACACGAGCACTTACAGGAACTAAGACCGATATTCATTCTGAAGAGATAAAGCGAGGAATATCCATAAAATTAGGATACGCAGAAACTCCAATATTTATTTGCAAGGATGAAAACGGAGAAGAAAAGTATTCAAGAATCGCAACCGATGAAAGCTGCAAATTGAAACGGGTTGTTTCCTTTGTTGACGCCCCCGGCCATGAAACGCTGATGGCGACAATGCTTTCAGGTTCAGCAATAATGGATGGCGCACTTTTAGTAATAGCTGCCAATGAAAAATGCCCCCAACCCCAGACACGGGAACATCTCATTGCGATTGAAATAATGGGAATTAAAAATATTGTTGTTGTCCAGAACAAGATTGATCTGGTAACCAGAGAAAAGGCAATTGAAAATTATAAGGAAATTAAGAATTTCCTCAAAGGAAGCATAGCAGAGAATGCCCCGGTTATTCCAGTAAGTGCATACCATAACAGGAACATTGATGCCCTCTTCAAAGCGATTGAAGAGTTTATACCTACCCCGCCACATAAGGCTGATTCCGATCCAATGATGTATGTTGCCAGATCTTTTGATATTAACAGACCCGGTACAAGCATTTCGGAGTTGAAAGGTGGTGTTATAGGAGGATCTCTCGTAAGCGGGAGCCTGGAAGTTGGAGATGAAATAGAAATTACTCCTGGATTGCAATTAACAAAGGGCAATAAACAGGTATGGGAAAACATTTTGACAGAAATTACAAGCCTGATGGCAGGAACACACCCGTATGATAAAATTATCCCGGGAGGCCTATCTGCAGTGGGAACAAAATTAGATCCTTTCCTGACAAAGGGAGATTCACTTACAGGAAGAATAGCGGGAAAACCTGGAAAACTACCTCAAATGACCATGAATCTTACAGTTGAAACACATCTCCTCAAAAGAGTGGTTGGTTTTACAGAAGATATGAAGGTAGAGCCAATAAAGAGCAAGGAAAGCCTGATGCTAACTGTTGGAACCTCAAACACTGTGGGTCTCGTTACAAGTGCCAGAGACAGTTCAGCTGAAATTATTCTAAAATACCCTGTCGCCGCAAGGGAAAAAGAAAGAGTGGCTTTAGCAAGAAGAATTGATAACAGATGGCGTCTCATAGGTTATGGAACGCTCTTATCTTTGTAATATTTGCAATTTTTATTCAGAATACAGTTTTCGCATAATGGTTCTGATCTGCAGAAATTTTTGCTTAATTCCACGATCAGTGCATGAAAGTTTTTCAGCCTCCAGATATCGTTGTTTAGAATATCATGGATACCATCCAGCTTTGCAATTTCAATGTGATCTTGAAGTAATCCATATCTTGTCATGAAACGGATCGTATATTTATCTATGACAAATCTAGGGAAATCCATTGCATAAAGAAGAATTGAATCCATTGTTTCTCTTCCTATGCCTTTCATTTTGCCTAAATAATCAATACAAAATTGCAATCCTTGACTGGAAAGATTATGAAGACTGCCAAATTCAGAATAAATTTTTCTTGAAATTCCAAGTAAACGTTCTGTTTTTTGATTGTAAAAACCTGATGGCTTAATGAGTGTGGATATTTTTTCCCTGGAAGCATTACTTAACGATCCTAGATCAAGTAGATTTTCAGATGCCAGATTATCTATTGCCTTTTCAACATTCTTCCACGAAGTATTCTGAGTAAGTATAGCTCCAATCAATACCTCATCAGGTGTATTTGCAGGCCACCATTTTAGATCTCCATATTGACTGAACAAAACATGTTCAATATTCAGGATTTCTGATGGAAAGTTCATGTAAATCCTTATTATTTCAGGGTTATTAATATATCTAATATATATGAGGAATTTTTATACAAATAATTAAAAATTAATATTTGGCTTTATTGACGCATTCTATTAATAGTTACATACAAATATTTTAATAGTAGTATGTATATTATCATGTAGGAGGAAACAAAAATGGTAGGAATAAGCGAGCTCTCGAAAGATGTATCCAAGGAAACCGGAACAACACAGAAGCAGGCCAGAGAGGTAATAAAGACCTTCCTGGACAGAATTGTAGCAGAGGCAAACAAAAAGAACAAAATAAACCTCGCCGGATTTGGAATATTTGAGAGAAGGACACAGAAGGCAAGAAAGGCAAAGAACCCCCAGACAAAGCAGGAAATCAGGGTTCCACCAAAAGAGAAATTTGTCTTCAGACCATCGAGCAAAATAAAATATAAATAATCCAATAACTAAATTTTAGTTAATTTTTTCTTTCTTTCTTTTGCGTTTAAACCTGTAATTGACTCAAGAAAGGTGTTATAAACTTTCAATATCTGTTCCGGATTTTCTGGTTTTTCTTCGTTTTGAACCTCAATAAATAATTTCTTCCCTTCGTATTTAACTCTAATTTCCTTGATTCCCGGATAAGTTGAGATAAATTCTCCATCCCGTGATGTAACCTGTCCAAAGGCATCTTTCATCTTTTTCGATATTGTTTCCGCTGACAGATCAATTCCCTTTTTTGTTGGTAATTCTCTCATTGCTTATGCCACCTTCTTTTGAACCTGTTTTCTCTGCATATGTCTGTAATAGTTCCTCATAAATATAAGATTCATGTATTGTGCATCGTGCTCAAGGAGCGGTGAGCATGATATGAGAGTCAGGTCTTTTTCATAATCCATCAGTATTTCAGAAAATGTTTCAAATTTCAGGTCACCATGCTTAATTGCAGTGAGTTTTCTCTCCCCGGTATCGTCATATTCAACCCCTGCGTATTCAAGATACATATCTCCCTTAGCATAGGGCTGGAACATTTCAAGAAGATTCTTGAAATCCTTTCCCTCAATGAGATTTCCCCCATTCAATGCATGAGTATGAGGAACGTTTAGAATTGGCTCTACCTCAGGTACCTGTTTTGCAATTGATATTACCTCATCAGCGGTTCCAAATATCTCAGGTTTTCCTGATGTCTCAACACCAAGGAAAGGATAGTTTTTATCGGGTCCATATTTCTTTACAAAATTAGAATATGTTGCTACAGCCATCTTCAAGCTGTTCTTTTTGGTTCCCCTGTAAAAACCAGTGTGTGTAATTACCCTCTTTGCCTCCATGGCCTTTCCTATGATCATAGACCACTTCAAATGATTAGCAGAGCTTTCCGCTATCTCTCCGCCTTCGAGGAGATCCATATAATATGGGGCATGCAAAGAAAGTAGAACATCCAGTTCCATGGCAAGTTCGCCACCTTCTTTCAATTCATCATAATTCTTGGCCATATTCCAGAAGAGCTCCTGAACGATGTCGTCTTCCTCAATAACAGAATCGTTTCCTATACTGACATATACTCCATTCTCATCCTGCCTCAGAATGTCTATAATGATAGAGGTCTCTATGTCCTTGGGCAAAAAACCAGAGTACTCAGGTACCTGATTTTCCTGAACATTGACCCTGAGCAATTGAACCTCAAGAGCATTAAGTCCTATATTTGCAGCGTCCTCAACTGATTCTACAAAAGTTCTACCCTTACTGGTCAGTGGTATACCAGCTATTCCGTACCTGATCATAAATTACCTTGCCTATGATAGGATATAATTTTAACGTTTATGAATCATCCTATTTTCAATGCATTATGTTTGATAGTTCAGGATCATTTTATATTTTCATTATGCGTTTGTACCTGATAGAATTGAAAATATTTTTGAAAATGAATATGATAAGCTTTCCGTCAATTCAACCTCTGCTCTTCGACCTTTGAAGCTTTTTTTTGAATTTTGGGATGTTGAGTTCTAACTAATAATGATCCAAAAAAGAATCCCAGATAAGGGAACTCCAGGCTCTGAGAGTATGCATCTCTAAGACCTTCAGGAAAATTGACTGGGTAACCCAATATTAGTGCAACAGAGATGCCCATAAAGGCAATCCCTGCTAAAAATGACATGACAAAGATTAAGCTGATTGTCCTTGGCTTAAACGTGCTGGCCATAAAGCTGATTAATATAAAATCAAAGAATAGCAGAATGGTAGTACTAACGTCATTGGTGAGACCATCAGAACCAAAGTGGTAAGGATGATAATAAAATTCATACCCGCCCACATAATATGATTTTATAATAAGAGAATAATACAACAAAATTGCTGTTGCTGGGATTGATAATGCCATTACAGGATATACATATTTGTTGTATCTTCGTCTATCCAGATATTTCATGCGGTAAACTGTTGCAGTTATTCGTAACTCTATTCTTCTAATTTTCCGAGTTGCATTTGCATATAGCAATTTACTAACTGTGTTTCCCTGGGCCGATGTCATGATCAAACCCAGAAGACCTGTGATTATTGGAAGGAAATATACATCAGGGGCCGCAATAAATGCCAATAAAATGAAATATTGATTTTTTATCCTTAATGCGAAGGAAGTTATGACAAAAAATATGGTCAGGGGAAATGTTGACATCGTGTAAATAAGGATTATTGCAAAAATGAATGAAACTGGTGACTGCTGCGTTGATATATTAGTGTCTGAGATGTCCCCGAAGATCGTTATTCCTATTACAATAATAACCAAAAATATTGTAAAAGCTATGTATAAATACAAGATGCCGCGGTAAAATAATCTCCTTTGAATTGGGTAATAGATCTTATTATACAACTTTGAAAGGTAAAATACGCTAAAACCCAGGAACACATAAGATATTGCCAGTGAACAGAGGGCTACAGAGATAAATGGTGATCTATTAATGCTTATTGGAGCAATATTTGGTTCAACCCCTAATAATAAATAATTGCCTAAGTATGGGAATCCAGAAAAGATCGTATAAACAATGCCAAATATCCCTGAAATCAGGATTGCCTTGGAATATTGCCGTATTATTGTTTTTTGCTGATCCAGTAAATCATTGCCTCCTGTAGTTGAAGTTTCACTCTCAAACATGAAATAATTCCTGAAGGCACAAGGCATTATCATTAATTATAGTTCCCTGATTATTTTTCCATAAAAGTTATGAATTACAGGAATCATTCATGTATTTAGTATCGAATTGATTAAATATAGATTTGCAATGAATATTCTAATGGAGATAGAAAATGGATTAGATTGTTGCCGGATTCTATCCTGTTATAAATTAGTATACGACAAAAAAGGTGATATTGATGAATGTAGATCCAAATCTTACAAAATATCTTATCAAAGCCAAGATCTCAACGGATGGGGTGGTTGAAAAACCCGATGTTGTTGGGGCTATTTTTGGACAAACAGAGGGATTACTCGGTGATGAGTTAGACCTCAGGGACCTTCAGAAAGGCGGAAAGATAGGAAGAATTGAAGTAGAAATTGATAGTAAAAAAGGAAGAACAGAAGGTTATGCACTAATACCTTCAGGATTAGACCAAGTGGAGAGTTCTATACTGGCCGCAGCGCTGGAAACAATCGATAGAATTGGACCATGCAAGGCTAAAGTTGAAGTAGAAACACTCGAGGATGTTAGGCAGGAAAAGAGAAAGAAGGTCATTGAAAGAGCTGAACAGCTTTACAAAAAGATGACCGATAGTGGAAAGAGTGTGAGTGAAAGCATAATTGCCACTGTAAGGGAAGGAGTTGAAAAAGCTGAAATTATAACATATGGGGAAGACCACTTGCCTGCAGGACCTGCAGTAAAGGATTCAGATTCCATAATAGTAGTTGAAGGCAGAAGCGATATAATCAATCTTCTTAGATACGGAATAAAGAACACCATAGCTGTTCAGGGAACAAGCATTCCCAAGACAGTGCAGAAGTTATCAAGGGAGAGAACCGTAACGGTTTTCCTTGACGGTGACCGTGGAGGAGACCTCATACTTAAGGAAATGCTTCAGGTTGCAGAGGTGGATTTTGTTGCAAGAGCACCTCCAGGAACTGAGGTTGAAGAGCTTACTTACAAACAGATAGTAAAAGCGCTAAGATACAAAACCCCAGTTGAGCAATACCTTTCAATGAGGGGAATGACCGAGGAGCTAAAAGCAGTGAATGAGAGAAACAACACCTCTGAGAAGAAGAATGCTGAGGCAATGAAAAATGTTCCAGAGAAAAAAGAATTTAAAAAGGAACACAAACCTCAGGAGAAAATTCAAAAACCTGAAATTGAAGTAACCACTGCCGAAATAGAAACAGTTCAGGAAGACATTGTTGAAGAGGACGAGGGTACTCTCCATTTCAACGACCCGAGAAGCATACAGAAGAGACTTACGAGTTTGACAGAGGAAAAGATAACTGAAATTTATGATGAGGAGGGAAAAACCTTAGGGTCTTTTCCAGTGGCTGAAGCAGTGGATAAAATAGAAAGTGTTTCAGGTGCGCATTCCATAATAACAGGAGGCGTTATTTCTCAAAGACTTGTGGATATTGCTTATAAATCCGGCATCAAGAACATTTATGGTGTTAAAATAGGAAATATAACAAAGAAACCACAGGAATTGAGGGTCGTAGCATGGGATCATACTTCATAAATGCAGATTTTGGAAGCATATCCGATACTTCCCAGCTGAAAATCCCTTCCAATCCTCTGGAAAGAGTTATTGGTCAGGATGATGCGGTAAGGATAGCGAGAATCGCAGCCAGACAGAGGAGACATCTCCTTCTGGTTGGACCTCCGGGCGTAGGGAAATCCATGATCGCTCAGGCAATGTCATTTTTCATTGACAGACCAAAGGAAGAGGTCAGAGTGCTCCATAATCCTGAATATCCCGAGAGACCATTTATAGAGATCAAAACGGCAACGCAGATAGAACAGGAAAGAGAAGAATTAAATGCCGCAGAGGGTATTCTTATTGATCCTGAGAATGTTTCTTTTGAAATTTCCGAGAGATTAGGATTCAGATGTACTAAATGCGGTTTTCTTTCATCATATAATGAGAGCATATGCCCAAGCTGTAACCAGCAAAAAACCAATTCCACAGGTCAGGGTCCGTTTGGAGATGTTTTTAACGTAATAGGGGCTGCGTTTGGAGTACAAAGCAGTCCGGAAAAAGTCACTTCAACAAGGAAGAATGGAGATCATGAAGAAGTTATTGTTTACGAAAGGGCAAATGACAAGATCAGGATCCTTGACGAGAGAACCCTAGAGAAAAGAAGAAAGATGGACAAAAGAAGTCCAAGCAAAGTCATAATCCCACTGAACCGCAATACATTCATTCTTGCAACGGGAGCCAGTGAAACCGAACTACTTGGTGATGTCAGGCACGATCCCTATGGCGGGCATCCACAATTGGGAACTATGCCGTTTGAAAGAGTTATTGCTGGATCTGTTCACGAGGCTCATGAAGGGATACTTTTCGTTGATGAGATTACACACCTTGGAGAATTGCAGAGATCTATACTCACCGCCATGCAGGAGAAGAAATTCCCCATAACTGGAAGGAATCCCCAGAGCGCCGGGGCAAGTGTCAGAGTTGATAATGTTCCTGCAAATTTTATACTTGTGGCAGCATGCAATATGCAGGATTTAAAATATATTCTCAGCCCGCTGAGATCAAGAATAGTTGGAAGCGGATACGAAATTCTAATGGAAGTATCAATCCCGGATAACCCTGAAAACAGACTGAAATACCTTCAATTTATAGCACAGGAAATTAATTCCGATGGTAAGATCCCACATATGGCCATTGAAGCAGCAAACCTGATTGTGGAGGAAGGAAAGAGGAGAGCTAAAACCATAGATCACAGAGATAATGCATTGACTCTGCGATTGAGAGAGCTGGGCGGTCTCATCAGGGCCTCAGGGGATCTGGCTGTTTCAAGGGAAAGCAAACTCACAGAAGTGGAGGATGTACTTGAAGCTTTAAAAACATACCTGCCCGTAGAGGAAAAAATCAACAAGACCTATGGAAATCTTGGGGTAGCAATGTCTTCGGAGAATACGCTTTCACAGCGTGATGATACCTATTATCCCACATTCCATAACTATAATGATGACCCATCATACCACTGAACTTTGCAATTTTTTTAGTACAATATTTTTATTTTGTCCTTATTTCTTTTTCAGGTTGGTATAATAAGCAAAGTATCTGTATTCCTGATCCGGAGGGGCGTTTCTGTTTTCATACTTTATTGTATATTGTGGATTTCCGAATATTTCTTTGGGGATGGGATCATCCCTGTTAAAATTCATAAGATAGATACCTTTTATTTTGCTGAGAACAGCTTTTAAATCTTTCATATCATCCATGGTAAACGAAAAATTGTACCAGTTTCTGCCGGGATATGGCGGATCAATGTAAAAAAAAGAGTCACTATCATCATATTTTGCAATAATTTCCCTGAAGTCAAGGTTTTCAATTGTGAATTCTTTAACTTTTTTTGCTATTATGTTATAATTTTGCATAACTTTTACGGTGTACTGGTAAGCTCCCTTTTCCCTGGTTGAATAGGTTTCTCCCTTTCCCCCAAAACCGGTCGTAAAATTATGAAACGATATGCCTGCATCTCTTACCTTTTTGTTTTTCCAGTTTACAGGCTTCGACCCATACGTTAAAAAATCTGATTCAGACTCCGTCATAATACACATCTCAGAATAGAATTCTTCCGGATGCATCTTCACTGCCTTAAAAATAGAGACCAGCTCAGGGTCAATGTCATTATATACTATTTGCTCTGCCTGCATATTAAGGGATACTGAGCCTGATCCGCCGAATACATCAACAAAAGTTCTTCTTCCAGATTTCGCAAATTCCTTTTGAATATCCTTAACTAATGTGATTTTTGTACCGGGATATTTCAGAAACCTATTCTCATTTCTCACGATTATGCCTAATTGCTCAGACTAAGTTAATAATTTCCAATTTGTTATGCGCATAACCAGACTGCTGATTCTCGATTATTTAAATATTTCATAGTGTGCAAATAAGGCTCATAACAGTTTTATTAATAAATTAGTAAACGATTACCTGTTGGTGATATAATGCCAGTATATTTAGGAGAAAAAGCGCCAGATTTTAGTGCAAATACAACTGCCGGACCAATAACACTTTCGCAATTCAAAGGGAAATGGGTTTTACTGTTTTCACACCCCGCGGATTTTACCCCGGTGTGCACAACAGAATTCATGGCATTCGCGCAGCGATATGATGAATTTAAAGCACTGGGAGTCCAGCTTCTCGGATTGAGTATAGACAGTATTTACAGTCACATTGCCTGGCTGAAGGATATAAAGGAAAAATATGGTATTACCGTACCTTTCCCCGTTATAGCAGATACTCAGCTTGAGGTAGCAAGAATGTTTAATATGATGGATGAAAAGGGTGGAATGACTGTAAGAGGAGTTTTCCTCATTGACCCGGATCAGAAAGTGAGATGGATGGTATATTATCCCGCAGAGGTTGGAAGAAACCTTGACGAGATAATAAGAGTCATCAAAGCCTTTAAGTTTAACTGGGACAGGAAACTGGCCACTCCGGTTAACTGGAAAGAAGGAGATGGCGGCGTCAAAGGGGCTCCAACAACGCTTGATTCTGCCCTTGAAAGAGAGAAAGAAGGGGCAGAGAGATGGTACCTCCAGCGAGTAAAGGCATGAATAATGACTGATTGCGCGATGTACAACATAACGGTTCAGGGATACCATCCCTCGACCATATGTGTGGTCATAGATTCTTTACCTGCATCACTGGAATATTTTAAGGATGTTATAAATTCCCCCCTGATCCAGGACAGTATGAATGAATTCATTGAAGAGTTTGCCAGAACAGACGAAATAATGCCATCTGACCGAACACTGGGTTTTGTCATAATCAATTCCAGTAAAAAGGTCATTTCATTCTCCTTCAGCGAACTTCCAAGAGAAATCATGGGTGCCTGTGAAAAATCCCTTTCGGATTTCAGGAAAGCAGGTTATGAAGTAGAAATTGATGTGAATAAAATTAATTAATATTTTATTTTTCCCAAATAAGCAATAGCAGTTCTTAGCAACACAGTGACTTTTCATTCACATAGGAATATTGTGGTGAATTATAAAATAGAATATGTAAATCCTTTTAAAATAGCCAATTCAAAATGATTAAATAGACTCTTCCAATTATTATGTATGTTTGATTCACCATGGGAATGGCTCATAGTAGGTCTGGTAATAGTCCTGCTTTTCGGTAGTGCAAAGAAGATACCGGAGTTCTCCAGAAATCTGGGAAGAGCTACTGGCGAATTCAAGAGAGGACAGGCAGAAATAGAAAAAGAGATCAAGGGCTATGTCAATGGAACCTCTCCGGAACCAAAGGACGCCGATGTTACAAGCTTTGCCAAAACTCTCGGAATATCAACAGAAAACAAGGATATAAATCAGATTAGAAATGAGGTAGCTGAAAAGCTAAAGAGTGGTCATTAATGGAAGAGAGCCCCTTAAGGCTCATAACTTCAAATCTGGAAGAACTAAGGAAAGTTTTAATTAATATATTGAAGGTTTTCTTCGTATTCTTCCTTCTGTTCTTTTTTTTTAAGGAACAACCCTTTGTAATTTATGGTTATAGTATACCGTTTATATATCCATCACCATATTTCAACATGGGCGACCAGCTTTTTGGAGCGATAAGATATCATCTTATCCACAAAGAATTTACCCTGATTTTGATAAATTCCACTGACGGGGTAGTTGCAGATCTATACTCCTGTTTATTTCTGACCATTATCTGCAGTTCCCCATGGATAACATACCAGCTTTCAAAATTCATAGGTCCG
>JAKBRR010000021.1 GCA_021845325.1 Thermoplasmata archaeon | reverse complement strand
TTCTTGTCCTTCCATCTGATCTTGGTTCATCATGCTTAACATGTCCAGGATCTGATGTGATGAATGTTGCATCCTGTGCAGACCCCTTCTTAACTTTGATATTTTTTGATTCAAGCTGTCTCTGCAACTCATTCCATATTATACGATCTCTTCCTGTTTTGGATAATCTCTCACGGAATAGCCATATGGTTCTTGCATCGGGATACTGATCAGGATAATCAAGAAAGTTCATGAATGATATCCTGTCATGGATCTCCTTCTTCGCCTGTTCATCTGCAAGATTGTACAGGCTCTGAAGGTATAGAACCTTCACCGTGGTTTTCACAGGTATGTTTGGTTTTCCAACTTTTTCGGAATCATTGTGGTATAGATCATTCAGAAGTGGTGGAAAGGCATCCCAGACAATGGCATTCTTTACAAATGTTAAGGGATCATTTATCTTCATTGAATTGTATTTCTCCTTCAACGCATGATCAAGCAGATCACTCATACTGTAACATGCGTGTTTCATGAATAAATGTTACGGTGTTTTCTAGGAGGTTATTAGAAATACTCTATAATAAAAAATCTACATTTCATATTTTTATCGATAACCTTTAATACGTCAATAAATTCAACCCAATATGCCTGAAAAAAGGATTGAATATTTATCTATGAAAAGTAAGGTCAAAATTGCAGAAGAGGTCGTTAATGAAGCTTATGAAAGGTTTCATAGATTTGCTATCGTTTTTAGTGGTGGGAAAGATAGCACTGTAATGTTGGATTTGGTGAGTAAATATGCTTCAAAAAACAATGTTCCTATGCCTCCAGTACTGTTTATAGATCATGGCCTACATTTTTCTGAGACGTGGGATTTTTTAAATCTCGCCTCAAATTTTTGGAAAATCAATATAATGGTAGCAAAAAATGAAAATGTGTTGTCCAATGTTATAAATGGAAATATAGAAGTCGATAAATTGAATTCTGATAACAAGAAGGAACTAAGAGTGTTAAATTATTCAAATGATACAATACCGTATTCACTTCACACGGAAGTAGCAAATCATCTTTTAAAGACAGTTGCTATGAACAGTGCAATTGAGGAAAACAGATTTGAGGCACTATTTGTGGGGGTTAGATGGGATGAGAATGAAGCGCGTTCTTCTGAGGTTTTTCTAAGTTCTAGAGATAAGCCGTTCCACTATAGGTTGCATCCAATATTAACGTTTACTGAAAGAGATATATGGGATTATATAATCCAAAATAAGCTTCCTAAACATCCCCTTTATGAAAGGGGATTCAGATCTATTGACGGCAAAGAAGACTCAACACCACTTTCAAATCTTCCTGCTTGGGAGCAGGATCTGTCATCTACTTCTGAGAGGGCTGGCAGATCTCAGGACAAAGAAGGCATGATGGACCGACTTAGGAAACTGGGATATATGTGATAGAAAAAAAGCCTAACATAGTATTCATTGTTTTTGATACCTGCAGGTTTGATGTCTTTAATGAGGTTTTAAACGAAGGTAAGTTGCCAAATCTTAACGAACTTATTAACAAATCAATTTATTATGAAAATGCAATATCCCCTTCATCTTGGACAACTCCATCTCACGTTTCATATTTTACTGGATTATACCCTTCTGAACATAGAGTACATGAAACTCAAACTCTAAAGCAATCTTCAGTAATTATGAATCAGATTTACAATTTCCCCGGAAAGTTTCTTACCGAAGTGTTGAAGGAAAATGGATATAATACCTATGGGTTCGTAGCCAATCCAAATTTAAGTCCTGGAACAGGTTTCGAGAGGGGTTTCGATTATCTCGGTTTTATAGATATGTTTGAAGATCTTTACGATTTATGGGAAGTTACCAGGTTAAAACTGAGAAATGAATTTCCAAAGTCAGAAGATGAAATCATTCGCCTCGCTAATAATTTTGATTTAAAGGAAATGATTCGTTTTTCTTGTAAAAACTGGAATTTTTTAAAGTTGCCTGGAATGATATCGATATACAGAAAATTTCTAAAAATAGCCAGATCACTAGGATATCCAGAGCAAAAAGGCGGTAAAAAGATCGTTAATGTAATAAAGAATAGTGCATTCGAGAACCCATTTTTTTTATTTATAAATTTTATGGAAATGCACGATCCTTATTCGGTAGGTAAGGGAGAGTTTTTTAGCGGAGAGGGAAAAAAAATGTTATCTTTTCTATCAGGTGAAAATAATATACGTCCGGAGGTACTAAACACATACAAAAAACTATACAAGCGAGAGCTTACTTTGTTGGATCAGCACATGGGAGATTTAATTGGAAAGTTAAAGAAAAGCGAAGTGTATGATGATACTGTAATCATAATTACTGCTGACCATGGTCAGAATTTTGGTGAAGAACATTTTTATGGTCACGGTGTTTTACTTTCTGATAGTCTTATTAGAGTGCCATTAATCATAAAGCCAATAAGCAAAGTAGAATTACCAGTAAATAACAGATATCAGCCTCTGACTAATTTATTTAAATTCTTAGTTCGTTGTTCTGAAGGTATTGTCGATCTTGATCTTTTATCTGAAGATATTGCATATTCAGAAAGTTTTGGAATTCAGGAAGATTACAATGAAATGCTAAAATTTGAACCTGCTATAATCAGCAAACTTCAAAAATATGATCATAGATCTCTAGCAGTCTATTTTGAAGATATTAAAGCAATTGCTTCCGTAGAAATGAATAAATATAAAATTGAGCTGATTTCATCTAGTAATAGCCACGTACCAGTTGATGAATATAAAATAAAAAAGATAAACGACCATTTTAAGAAATTTCTAGGATTCAGATACGAGAACATAAGTCAGGATAGAGAGGTAGAAAAGTGATTTCCAAGAATAAATTAGCAATTGTAACCAGTTTTCCCCCAGGTACTGGGATCTTTAGATTCGCAGATAATCTAGCTCATTTTGGATTTTTTTCAAATACGTTATATTTCAAATCTCTAGCTAATAAGCTTATGGCAAATTCACCAGCGGAATACAAAACAATAGCACCGAACGTAATTCCTGAAAAATTATCCTACATTTTATCGTTTCACTTTCCATCAAACTGGAGCAAGGAAATAGAGAAGTATAGCTATGTACACGTAGTATCACCTGACTTTTTTCATTTGTCCAGATTCAAAAAGTCTATTATTGGAACGGTTCATGACTTATACTTCCTTAACAATGACACAAGAAAGGACTATACATGGTATTATAGATTTTTTGAAAAAAGAGATTTGGACTATTGTTACAATTTGCTTGGACTTACAACAATCTCAAAAAATACGGACAAATTGCTCAATCATTTTTACCCTAAAATTAAAAGCAAGGTTATTCATCACTGGACTCCCGATTATTTTTCTAAAATTGACAGAATAAATTGTAGGGATACACTTTCAATTCCAAAGTCAAAATTTGTATTGCTTAATGTTTCATTTAATTCCTCAAACAAAAACCTAGAATTCCTAGGTAATCTAATGGACTCACTTTCCAATGATTATTTGTTGATTCACATTGGAAACTCAGATATATTATGCAAAAACCCTGATAGAGTACTCAATATTAATAAATATTTGGAAGACCAAGCACTAGTTAAATATTATAACAGTGCTGATTTATATCTAGCACCTTCAACA
Organism: Thermoplasmata archaeon; assembly: GCA_021845325.1. Next base: position 7,779 of record JAKBRR010000021.1, on the reverse strand, counting down.
TCTGAAGGATTTAATTATCCAGTTATAGAGGCTCTTAACTGTGGTATTCCAGTATTGGGATCTGATATAGAAATTTTTAAAGAGGTATTAATGAATTCTCCATACTTAATCCAACTTGATCTGCTAAAATGGAAAGAAACTATCCTATCTCTAAACGATAAGAAAGCCTATAAAAATGCTACTGAATGGTATTCATTCAAAATTGGTGATTACTATAGAGAAGAACGAGGAAAGACGCAATTTATGGATTTTTATGATTCATTAGGGGTTAACATCTAGGCAAAAAAAACTTCTAAATAAATATAAACTAAACTTCATACAGGGTCCAAGGGCGTTTTTCTATTTTAATTAACCAATGTTAAAGGTAATTATATAAGAGACAAATCATATAATAAAGGTCTTTAATTTTTTTTGGATCTATTATTAAAATTTACGATGTCTAAACACATGTCAAACAAGAATATCCATGATTTCCCTCTTTTACCTGTGTGTAATCTGATTCAACAGAACAACACAGTTATACGCAACAATATTTTCACCAGTTGAAGCATCATACTTTCTCCCTGGAACATACTATGTGTGTTCACTGTAGTATATCCTCAAGATTGGAAAAATGTTCTTTCTATTTCCCATCTTACCCTGTACCTGGATTTCTCCCTTTCCCTCATGACTATTCTGTCTCTTCTGTTGCATGTAATTTAAACGCCGATCAAGATTTGTGCAAAATCGCCGGTTTGAAATTGACCCCGTTTATATATAGTTTTCATTCCCTTTTCACTCCCTCCTCATTGTTTGTAATGAATTCTTCTTCCTGTCCTTGAGCCTGTAAGATTCACCCTTTATGTTTATGGCAGTGCAGTGATGCAATATGCGATCAAGGACAGCAGCTGCCATTACTGGATCACCAAGAACTTCACCCCATTCTGAAAAAGATTTGTTGCTTGTGTATATGGTTGATCTCTTCTCATATCTTGAAGAAACAAACTGGAAGAACAGGTTTGATTCTTCCCTTGTTAATGGAATGTATCCAATCTCATCCACGATCATCAGTTTGAATCTTGAATATGTCTTTATGCGATATTCCAGTCTCTTCAGATCATAATCTCTCTTCAATGTCTGCACAAGCTTGACTGCAGATATGTAATATGCAGGTATATCTGACATGATTGATCTCATTCCAAGTGCAATGGAAAGATGTGTCTTCCCAATACCTGGTGGTCCAAGGAAAACAACATTCTCTGTATTGTGTATATACCTCATTGTCATGATTTCAACAATGACTGATCGATCTATGGATGGCTGGAATGAGAAATCGAAATCATCTATTGTCTTATGAAAAGGAAATCCTGACCATTTAAGCATGTTCTATGTCTTCCTTGATATCTTGTGCTTCAATTCCTCTGAGAGAAGATGATCAAGTATCTCCATGACTGTTTTTCCATGTGATGATTCAAGATAGCTGTCAATTGTATTCTCAATTGTTGTGAGTCCAAGCCTAGAGAGATATTCATGAACCTTTTTCGTATGAATCCATCATGACACCTCTTCATATTTCTTCAGGTCTCTTGTTTCAACATGCTGTTCGTATATGGCTGAATTCTCTTCCCTTACTGCATTGAGAAGGCCATCGAAATGTTCCTTCTTCCTTGAGATTCTTCCAGTTCCTGTGATTATTTCATGAGATGCAACTACAATGGAATCAACCTGAATCTTAAGGACAAATGATTCCTCTATGATCCTGCATTCCCTTCCTGCATAGTTCCATGGGACGGAATATCTGTTGCCTTTGTATGATACGTAACAGTCCCTGGATACCTTTCTCATCTCCTCTTTTCTTGTCATGTATCCCAGTACTGTTGATAGAGGATTGAGTGATTCTTTTTTGAGTCTTTCCACAGGTATTTCATGTGTTGTTCCATGTAGTTGTGAATTAACCTTATGGAGCCATTCATTGCACTGCATGTTGATATCATTCAGATCAGAAAATGTTCTTCCGTTGAAGAAGTTGTATCTCGGGTACTTGATCGTGTTCTCAATCTTTCCCTTTGTTTCAGGCCTGTATGGATAACACAACCTTATTACAATTCCATAGTATTCCGCAAAATCCATGAATCTCTCATTGAATGTTGATTCCGATGCCTTGATCTTGCGATCTATGACAACCTGATTCATGTTATCATATAGAATGGTGTCAGTGATCCTCCAAAGAATGAGAATGCATTCAGATGCATTTTAATGACATTTTCAGTGGATATGTCAGTGGTATATTCAGCATACCTCATCCTTGAGTATCCAAGTATCATGGAGAATGCGTAGAGTTTTCTGTGCTTCCCATCCATGTCAATATAACCGAATTCTCCAAAGTCAACCTGTGACTGTTTTCCCGGTTCTGTCTCATACCTGTATACTGCCTGTATCCTTCGATCCTTGCGAAGTTCCCTGCAGAGCCTCTTTACAGTTGTATATGATCCTGGATAACCTTTTTCTCTTAGTTCCTCATATATACGAACAGCAGAAAGGTTGTATTTGTCAATCCTTCCCTTTACATATTCTGTATAAGGAGAAATGACAGACTGTCTCCCCTTTCTGCTGTATCTCCCTCGCTTATCCATTCCAGTGTATTTCCTGACAGTCTTCCTGCTCACTCCTGTTCTCCTTGCTATCTCGCTTATGCTCATTTCCTGTTCTCTCATGGATTTAATCATATGCCAACCCTCCCATGAATACGCATTTACCATCTCCATCATGAAAATGCATGGGGTGGTAAATATTCAATGACCTTTTCTGGATACTTTTCAATGGCCGAAAATGGATAAATTTGAATGAGCGTTTACACAATGAAATCCATATCCTGTGACACATGTGTTTTTACCCCATATACAAACCCCTCTATTTCATGACCCTATTAACTCAACGGGTCCCTGTATCTTCCCGTTACTCTCCTCCTCTGTGCAGTGGAATCATTGCTTGTCCTTGCAATGAAGCTGTCAATGGCAGTATTCTCATTATTTTTTCAATGAGATCAACAATACCAGCATTGATATCATGCCAGTCAATTCTTCGTGATCTGTATGAAAGGGTAAGGAAATTGGGAATCCCATGAATTCCTATGTGATTCCCTAATCCAGAATGATTATGGAAGAAATATTTTGAAGATTTGTATGAGACACTGTATATCTGAAGGATCACAACGATTTTAACAGTAAATCCTCTTGAAAACTTTCTGATACGACCTTCATAAACAATTTTATCCAACCTATCAATTATTAATGGGATGAGGGTGGTTTCCATATCCCAATAATATTTTCAGATTATAAATGTATGACGATTGCCTAACAAATTATTGATGTTCGATACTCTATTAATTCTATTTAGAAAAGAATTATTAAGGAGTTTTATGATAAAAAATAATAAATAGATAAGAATCTCTGGCAAACCTAAATGAAAAAATGTCTATTTTCTGTGAAGATACAAAATGGCAGAAAAAATGGATTAGTTACCAATGAGGGATAATATGCTGTTATCAGTAATAATATGTGGATATAATAGACAGGAATTTATAGAAAATGCGTTGAACTCAGTTTTAAATCAAACTATGGATAAGGCCTCCTTTGAAATTATTATAAATACTAACTATGAAGTCTATGATATTGAAAAACTTCTTGCGAGCGGTGGGTATAATTACACAATTCTTCGAGGAGGAGATGAGCCTTTAGGTTTATATTATGCAAGGGCTATAGAGTCTTCCAATGGGGAAATAATATCTTTTCTTGATGATGATGATGAGTTTGCACCAGACAAATTAAATTATATAGTTAATACTTTTCAAAAATATCCTGAGTTAGTATTTATCAATAATGATGTTAAAATAATTGATAGTCTAGGAATATTGATAAGTCAAATGGAACGTGATTTCAGATTTAATTCTGGTAGAAAAGGCGACATTTTACTAGATTCAAAAAATAAGGGATTGAGTTATAAAGCCATTAGAAAGCACGGTAATTTTTGCAACAGTAGCATGAGTATTAAAAGAGTAGAAATTGAGAAGCATTCTGAATACCTAAAGAGTATTTCAGGTGCAGAAGATGATTTCCTATTTTTCACCGCACTTTTTTCAGGAGGGAAGTTGTTGATATCAGGGGAAAAAATGACTTATTACAGAATACATAACAAAAATAAATCTACATATGCAAAAATAAAGCTTGATGAGGCTTTAAAAAGAATGCAAATAGAAATGCCAAAAGCTATCCACTCTCTAGAATCTGCAAACCTGGCAATACACCCATATGAGGGGAGTGAAAGCTATCGCTGCTATAATGGTATTTATACTTCATATGAGATTCTGCAATTATTTTCATCCATCCAATTCAAGAGGAGAAAAATGCTGCGCTTGATGATTAAATACCTAAAGACAAATCCCTGGAGACTTTCATCCGCGCAAAGAATGGTTTTAGCCATTTCTATTATATCTCTGATCAGTATCAGTCTTTCAAGAAATCTCTATAAACTATTAGGATTAGGTAAATAAGGAAAATAGGTAGAATAACATTGTTTTGCCTTGATTTATATATGCAGGTACACACTCCAATTTTAATATTTAAATGGTGTGCTTTATCACCTTTCTTTGGGTAAGAATGTCAGTCTTTGAATTTTGAAAACTGACATTCAAATTCCCGCAGTGAAAGTAGATTGAAACCTTTCAATTATAAAGAATCGTATTCTCTTATACCATTTACTTGACGGTTAGAATCTTGGGATTAAAACATTAAACTAATGTATTGTTGATATTGGTTTGCCTTCTTAAATAATGAGACAAAGTTATACTATAGTGATAAATATATATTAAGAGATGAATTGACAAGGTTTTGGGTTGAACAGTGAGTAAAAGGTGAAGATGGAGAGCGGAAGAAAAACTTGAAATCATAAAAGAGATCAAGGAGACCAACAAGGTTGTTGAGACATGCAGAAAATATTCCGTGGATTCAGGAACGTACTAAAAGTGGAAGGAATCATATGACACTTTCAGATCAGATGGCCTCACACAACACTACAGAAGAATGGAATCCGGAGTAAGGAAGGTCATGAAGGAGAATGGGAAACTGGAGAGACTCCTTGCAGAGAATGACCTGGAGAATGAGCTGCTGAGAGATGCTTTAAAAAAAAGATGGTGAGAAATAATGAAATTGGAAGGCGAATATATCACTAAAGGCTTAGAAATAAGTGACGTTGAGAATATCTTTCACATACCACGGTGCAGATTTTATGAGGGCGAAACCTATGAATATCTCCCGCCAAAAAGAGGGAGAAACTACCCTTCTTTCAACTTTAGGAATTTTCGTAAAAAACCATAGCTGTAGGTAACAGGGTCCAGCTAACTGAAATGGAGGAACTCTTCTCAAGGGAGTTCGTATGCTACGGTTATAAGAAGAAAGCAAAACAGCTGAACAGGCTCGGCTATATCGTTAACGGGAAGAAGGTCAGAAGACTCATGAGTGAGAATAATCTCGTGAGTCATTCATACAACAGGAGAAGACCCGTTAAAAAGAGTTGTGCAGTCTGTTGTTGATGTATCCCGTTTACAATTAGGGGAGCTAGCCAATACAATAATAGAAAAGTGACATTATTTCCTAGATATGGTTGATGGGTCCTTTTTACCAATTGTTCACTTCTATTAGAGATAAGATACTGTTAGAGACATATGAGTGGAGGGTAGATAGGGTTTTTCTAATCGTATAAAAAAATATGAATGTATATCAAACCACGGAGGTGGTACTTGGGTCTTTCCACGTTTCACATTTTTAAAGTGTGTGATCCTTGTATGCAGATATAAACGGTAAACGCAACTATCCAGATTTCGCTATTCTATCTCCTTCACATAATCTGATATGCAATATTCTCTAAGGCATTCAGGGGACTGCTATCTGCTACTTTCTTCATGATGGTGAAACGCCTTAAGATTGTTTTAATCCGGATCTAGTATAACATTGGATACAAACCATGGTCTTGTGATTCTGTAGAGGTCTTCAATGCGATTCTCATTGTCCATTAATGAACATTAAGAATAATCGTATTATCCAATCTTCAATATTTAGGCTGAACCAAATAAATTAGAGGTGAATGACCAACATTCAACAAACTATCAATCCAATATTAAAAGAAGTACTTATGCAATGATGAAAAAGAATAATTCTGTAAATCTATTAGCTGCGTTTTATGTCTTTCACAATGCTTGCTATAGTCTCCACGTTTTCATAAGTTAACGTAACTCCCGTTGGTAAATACACTCCGTGTTCCCCCAAATATTCAGAAACAGGGTTACTTTCTCTTATAAACATCCCTCTTTCTATAAAAACCCTTTGTTTATGCATAGGAACAAAAAATGGTCTTGAATCAATCCCGCGTCTACTTAATTCATGTATAAAATCGTTTCTTGATATGCCAAAGTCATCATTAATCAGAATGCCGTACATCCAATAAACATTCTTAGCCCATTCCGCTTCGATTGGCAGTGTTATACCATCAACGTCCCGAAGATTTTCATTATACCATGAAGCCACTTTTCTCCTAATATCGATCAACTCTTTTGCACGTTTAGTTTGCCCGTAGCCTATGGCAGCTTGTATATTAGTAATCCTGAAATTGAAACCTAAGTCCACGTGCATGTATCTATTTATGTCCTTTCCAAACGCTAAACTCCTCAGTGATTTCATTCTTTCAGCTAGAGTTTCGTCATTGGTTACCACCATACCTCCTTCCCCAGATGTTATAATTTTCCCAGCAAGAAAACTAAAACACCCCATATGACCAATTCCACCAACTTTATTTCCTAAAAATTCGGCCCCGTGCGCCTCAGCCGCATCCTCTATGACAGTTAAGCCATACTTATTTGCCAAATTCATAACTGTGTCCATTTTCACTGGATGACCAAAAATATGAACTGGCATGATTGCCTTTGTCTTGTTATTTATTTTTAACTCCAGTTCATTTTCATCCATTGACCAAGTATCGGATCTTGAATCAATAAGCACTGGTTTCGCACCATTATATATTATCGCGAGAATGGAAGCTATGTTAGTAAAAGTATTAACAAGAACCTCATCACCTTCCTTAATTCCTGAAGCCTTTACAGCTAGCTGTAATGCTGTAGTTCCATTGGAACAGGAGACTGCATATTTGGTACCGCAAAATTTAGCAAATTCATGTTCAAATTTGTCTATGTATTCTCCCGATGTACCCGAAATAAAACCAGAATTAATAGCTTTTATAGCATAATCCACCTCTTCCTCAGAAAGCTTAATGTCATTTACGGGTATAAAATCACTACTTTTCATTAATTTCCACCTTGTCTTCTTCTGCTCCCATATATGGTCCCAATTTTGCTATTACCGCTTGCATATTTCTATTTACTCTTAACCTATGAGCACCGTCCATCAGAACTATTATATCACCCTTTAATATTTCAACACTTTTGAATTGAACGTTACTTTTATCAAAAAAATCTATATTAAATGATCCTTCTTTTAAGTATAACATTTGTGGAATGCCTTGAATTAACCTTTGTCGAACTTTATGATAGTGTGGTTTTTCAACATATCCAGAAGGATGAGATAAAACCCCAACCTGTAAGGGAGAATCAATATTAGAGATAAAGAAGGAATTTCCAGACAATTGATCCTTACTTCTCAAAATTAAAGCATATAATAATCCATCTAGTTCTATGATTTCCATAATGTAATGAGTGGAGTATTACTTTATAATATATAAGTGTTGTAAGAGCAA
>JAKBRR010000020.1 GCA_021845325.1 Thermoplasmata archaeon | reverse complement strand
TCATATATTACAGATTAATCCCACATTGCTTTGCGGAGGTTGTCGAGCTAGGTTAAAGGCGATGGATTCAGGGTCCATTCCCGTAGGGGTCCGCCGGTTCAAATCCGGCCCTCCGCATATTTTCTTAATTTTACGGGTTCCGTTGTTTTTCATAGCTTTGGATAAATTGCTGGAATTTTGTATAAAATTTTCAATTTGAGTCTCAAAATAACGACTCAAGTTTAGACCTAATGATTTTCCCTTTGAAATAAGGGATTCGTCAACTAACAAAGTCAGTTTCCTTTTAGTCATATTAAATATATATACGTATAGTAATTATATTAAATTTTCCAGAGATTTGGTTTAAATAGACTCGTTAGGGAGAAATTAATAAGGAGCCAAATTTTTATAGTTTTGACATGCTAAAATTAAGGTGGACGCCTCTGATAGTCTTTGTTGTTTGTGTTATCATAATTGGATTGCTGATAGGAGTGAATTATCCTTATAATGTTCCTTCCAGAACGAATTTGACCGTTGAATTTCTACAACAAGATAACTTGACCGATTCTTTCACTGCTAATACTATCAACGTCTCATTGGCACAAGTTTCTGATTCGCAATCTCCCCTGTTTTCAAACTTTGATTTTATAGCTTCAAACCAGACCCTAAACTCTACTTTGCCGATAAATAACATGAATCTCTTGGAATTGAGTTCTCCTTACTCTAATGGAATCCAAATAAACGTCTATCAAAATTCAACCTCAAGTGTTAAATTAAGTCATTTCAGCTGTCAATCTTTTATTTCGGAAAGCCCATATTACTCGGTCTTTCCTGTTGCTGACTTATACGCCAGCTTTGCGACGGGATATGCAAGTTTTACTACCAGAGCATATTTTTTCACCGCTCATGGAAGCTTCTTGGAAAATTCTTCAGCCTTCTCTCTTCCAGGCTCCAATAAAATTGGTATCTCCAGTTCAAACACTGAAAATAATTACTATTTATCAATTCCTGCAAACAATATGCATGCAAATTTTCAGCTAAACCTACCGAGTACGGAAGGCGGACTAATGGATATAACGACAAATGCCACCAATTCTTCACCAGTCCTGTTTTTCGCAAACAATGTTGAGGAGAGCATTAATAACGGACACTATGTTGTTATAAACGGCTTTTCCTCTGCAAGTATTGAAATGTATGGTTACGGTGCTTATAACATACCTCAAGATTCCATAAAAAGCGTTTCTCTATCCTCTATTTATCCACCTTATACAGAGTTTGAAATTAACAGCTCTAAAATTACCGCATATTCTTCAACAGGAGATAGCAAAATCCTTTACAACAATGCAATCATAAACTCGTCTGGGAACATTGTGCTTACAACAAGTCTTGCAAACACTAACCTAGAGTATTTAGGCAATTCAATAATCTCTCCTTTATTTTTTGAAATTATAGCGAACCAAGCTTTGATAAATAGCAACAATAGCAGTGCGTTTAACTTCACTCATTATTACGTTAGCCCTTATCCCGCTCGGGTAGCACTAACTGTGATTTTAAGCACGCTATTTGGAATCCCAATCTCTAAGATTCTCAGGAGGGAGAAAGAAAAATAATGTAAGGGATTCCGCCTAACTATTAATACCCAGAGCTTTCTTCTTCTTTTCAAGTGTTACGTCTACGTAAAGATCCGCCGTTGTTGTTATACTCTTATGGCCCAGAATTTTAGAAATAGTCTTCAAGTCTACGTTCCTCTCATTGAGCATATAACTGGCAATTCCGTGCCTAAACATGTGTGGATGAACTGGTTTAGAGAGACCAATTGCTTTACCATAATTACGAATTATTATTCTTGCCTGAGAGTAGCTTAACTCGAAAATCTTGCCATCTTTCCTTCTGGTAAGGGCATAAAGAGTTCGGATTTTATTTGAAAGTTCCCTGCCAAGCGGTATCTCTACAACAGTCTTTTGCCTCTGGGTTTTCTTCGGTATAATTTTTAACACATTCGAGACAAAATCAATCTGGTTCATATTCAAGTTCAATGCGTCACTGACTCGTAAGCCAGTTTCCCAGAGGGTTTGAATTAGCGTTGTGTCTCTGTTATTCCTGTATGCATTCGCTGTTTTGTAGGCTTCATTGAGAATTAATTTATATTCATCAAACGTTATTGACTCTCCGCTACGAGGCTTTGTTTCTTTAGGTCTTACCAATTTATCCACCTTAATTTAATTTATTAAGCTAAATAACTTATTTAAAGGTAAGCGGAGAAATCGGGGCGATTGTTTATTGAGGAAACTCTTATATTTGGTATGCCTCAATAAGTTAATTTATAGTAAAATAACGCATTTGGCTAAATCCCTCAAAATCCTTATACTCAAGAAAATTCGCATGACCGTGCCATTAGTAGTTTTTCCTCTCTCTATTGTGCTTTGAAAAAATTTACCTACCTTTAAGTTTGAATTTATAAAAATCACTTGCAATTTCATTATTATATATAAGCCTTTTATAATTAATTCTCGGTTAGGAAAGGCTTTCCCTTAACTAATTATACCTTTAGGCTAAATAATTTCAATTCTCCGGGCTTTCTCGTAAGCCGTATTTTCGGTAATAGGTTTGGGTAAATTTTAGGAGTTTCATCTCCTTTCTCCTATAATATTACATAAAAATAACGTAGTTTGTTATTTTGGCTATACTTTACCGAAGAAAAAATAACGTTTGCCCATGGGCTATTCCTGAATCGCTATAAATAAGAGGGCAAATACCCTTTAATATTAAGCGTTAAAAAACCTCGGTAAACATTGGTTCGCTGGATAGACCTTGGGGCAAACGGTTAAAATCCTCTGGTAAACTATAGCCAAAATTATAAAACGCCCCTTTTTAACTCAACTCTTTCGATTCGGTAATAGGTTTAGGCTATTTCTATTGGCGGGTATATAAAGGCTATAACTCAATCGCTTACGTTTATTGACGAAATTGAAAATTGAAATTCAAGAAAAAACAAAAAATGCTTAATTTTCTGCGTAAATTTTGGACTGTTCTTGACTTTTTAACCTATAGTAATATGTATAAAATACTAAAAACCCCTATAGTTGAAAAATCTAGGTTCTATCAAACAAAGTTGAGCCAAGTTTGACAAAATAAGGCTTATTCTTGAATTGGTACTCACAAAATAGTCTTATAATCCTTGAGTAAAGTGTTTTCCCTTTAAATACTATACAAAATCTTGGATATCCTTTAAGACTAACATTTTCATGTCAATATTGAAGTTTGAATATAGCTTTTGGAAATATTGGAAGTTTGAGGCGATTAGGTGGCTTACAAAAAACACCGGACGTTTATACCTAGACAATAGGATGTATTCTTTAATTTCAAGGGCCATAATATCTAAAATCCTGTTCTTTACCGCCTCTGGCGTAGTTTTCTTTATGGTCATTCCAAGTGGGCTTGAAGTGGTGTATTCGTTATAGCTTTTACCATCAAAAGTGAGATAACGTAGCATATTGTGATATTCTCCGTTAATCCAATCACCTAAAATAAAAATGTACTTATATTTTTCATCGGGATTAGAACCTGCTGAAGTGGACCCGAAATACATCAAAAGAATGTCCTTTTTGTCGAGCATTTTAAGAAATTCCTCGAATCTCTTGTAATTTCCTTTCCCTCGCATTTTCTCTTGCTTTGCTCGTAGCTTTTCTATAGTTCCTTTTTGCTTCTTACCATTAGAATTGCCAATAACCTCTTTCTTCATAATCAGTATGAACGGAGTCTTATCAACAAATCCGTTTGGGTTATGCACGCTGTTATATCTCTCTAACATCTTTTTTCTAAAAATTAGGGCATCTGACAGTAATAAGAACGGATTATTACGGGCCTGTGTTCCGGAGTAGTTCTTCTTCGGGTCAACAACATAGCAGTTAGTCTTCACTTTCTCTTTATCAGGATATTCCGGCTTTAAGTATTTCTTTCTTTCCCATAGGTGTTGGATCTGTAGTTTCTCATCATTATTCTTGGCAAGGAATTTCGCCAGCTCAAAAGTTATTTGGAGTTGAGATTTCATTAAGAAATTATCCCGCATTCTAGCAGAGGCTATCGTTATCTCTGGAAGTATAGGTTCAAGGTTTTCATCTAAATTTACTGTTTCTTCGTAATTAGGTATGAAAATCTTGTCCTTGTTAACTATCGAGAGAAGAAAGACAGTGAATAACGGGAATTTTCTGCAAATTTCCTGCCCTGCTTCGTTTGTTTCCTTGATTAGATAACCAGTGTTAATGATGTCTTCATATTCCAAAAGCTCTGTGAGTTCTTTATATTCCTGGGAATTACTTAACTTCTCTAACCCAATTGATTTTTCAACGGCATTCAGAGCTTTCTGTAATTTTTCCACGTTTTTCTTATAATTAACCTTGAATTTCTTATCGACTTCTTTTAGTGTTATCTCAAACTTCTCCCCAGGAAATTTATCAGAATCCTCTGGGTCAATTACTAAAGTAATTTCTCTATCGAATCTTATCTTTTCTAAGGTATCGGGTTTGACTTCGTCTTTGAAACCTAATATTCCATCCGTTTCATCAAAAACAATTCTTCTGAAATTATGGCTCAGTCCCCCACCGGATAGTAGCATTTGTTGGGTGATAACTGCTTTCTTTATCGGTAATGAGTTGTAAAATACGTCCCATTGACTCACGTAATGACAATCTTTTACTCCGTGAACTATTTCGTGTACCTTTCTAGTTGAAAAACCGAGTTTGTGATAGAAACTATAGGTTGCTTCCATCTCAACAATCTTCTTCTTGTTCCCATTCTCGTCCGTGTTATAAAATTCGGGGCAAGCGTATTCTAATCCTTCAAGATAAACAAAATCAGTGTAATTTGGAAATTTGCTTTTCAATTCTTCCTCTTTTTCTTTTCCGTGTTTGTGGTTATTGACTACAAATGCAAAACTTTCTTTTGATTCTTTAAGTTCCTCTAAATATCGAGTCGTTTTGCCAGTTGCGTTTTTGCCAATATCTAAAATGAGTCGCCATTCTTTTCGAGTTTGTTTATAAATTTCTTTCTGCCTCTTTGCGTGCTCTCCAAATTCCTTTTCTATTGTGGTCTTTTTTGTCATTCGACCACGCCCCTTTCTCTTAGTCTTTCCAGAGCCAGTAAAACGATTTCTCTATCAAGGCCACTTGTTTCTACTATATCTCTTATCTTCACTCTGTCCTTATCATAAATAAGGGAGTAAACCAAAACCTCTGGGTGTGTATTAATTAGACGGGAAAATGAAGTTAGAAGCCGTTTATCATTTATCTGTGTTAAAGTTCTGTTAGGTATTCTATGAGAACGAATATCTGCTATAAAATCCTCTATGTTTCGAGGGTTCTCAAAGAATAGAATATATAACTTATGTTGAATTACAGGTAAACCGTTATTGAAACTACGTCTTTTATACTTAAAAGTAGATTTACTTACGTATAAGGGAAACACCCCCTGAGAGAGTTAGACCAGTAATTCTTTCGGTGTCGGATTCTCTTATATACTTGCCACATTTTTTCATCTATGGTTTGGAGTCTGCAAACTCCAGCCTATTTTTTAATCTCTTTTACGATTTCTTAATTTCAGTTGTTTTCTCAATGGAATATTATATCTAATCATCAAGTTGCGTACTGATGGTGGAGATATATCAAGAAGCTCAGCCATTTTATTTAATGACATTTTTTCATTAACGTATTTTTGCCAGAGCCAAGTTCTATCAACATCATACCTGACAGCTAACTTATTTTTTGGATTGTATTGCTCAAGCCTTACCAGTTTTTTGTTCATTTTTCTTCCTCCATAGAGCTTCATTTATTTTTTGACTCTTCCCGTTCTCTTTCATATTTTGATATATTTTTCTGACTGTTGGTTCATCAATCCTTAGCTTTTCAACAACGTCCTCAATAAAGTAATCAGGATTTGCCATCAATAGAGAATAGACTTGGTTCTCATATCTTAGCATTTCATTGCTATTATATCTCACAATTCCATGTGCGAGCAGAATTTTGCTCACTGTTTGATATGATATTCCCAGAGCTTTAGCAATCTTGTTAGCTGAATACTTTTTGTCGACGTACTGCTCCCTTAGCCATTCATCATCAATGTCGTATTGCATCTGTATTGGGTTAATTGAACCCTCGGGCTTTTTAGATAGAAGAATCGGTTTATTTGCACTCGCAATGCTCTGGGCTAAACTGCTTTCCTCATCAATTTCATCTACGACTTCTGCTATTTCTTCATCTTCTTCGTCTTCGACTGTTAAATTACTTAAATCTAACTTCTCAAAATAAGCCGAATTTTTAATGTTAATCATTGGCTCATCCTCATTTGCTGTTTCTTCTACCTGCCTTTCCTTATTTACATCCCCGCCCTCTTTGAGAGTTTTCCCTTGCTTATCAACGTCTTTCATTGCACTTTTTTTCATCTTTAACGCCTTTTATAAATACTTAACGCCTAAGGTATTAATATATTTTTTGTTTAATAAAATAATGAGATTTTTACGACGAATTAGAAAATTAGCCATTTATCGTTTAATTACGATTTTATTTTTAACTAATTTATAAACCGGAGAATTGAAATTTCTTAGTTTTTGGTATAGTTATACTAAAATTCAATTTCAAAGGCTTTCTCCGGGCTTGATAACTAACGGAGTAAGGCATATAATACAAAACTAAAGGCTTTGGTTATCCTGTATTTGCGTAACGTTGATTTGTGGCTTGTCCGGGCTCTGAATGAACCTTTTACACCGAAGGCAATAGTATCCTATGAATTTCTCCCTAAACTTCCCCCTTGCGTAAACATTCATCGCTTTCTTATGACAAATTTTACAGTTCAAGGTTTACCACCAGAGTTCTGAGGTTTGAACTGCGTCAGAAATGAATAGGTGAGAATCAGAGCTGTGGCCATGAAAAGTAAAGCTAAATATCTCATCTTAAATAGCATAAACATTATTGCCAACATCTAATAGAAAACACTCAACAAGAACTCAATCAAATTCCTCATTAGAGACCACCCAAATAAATTGGAGCGATGATTACAAATCCTGCAATTAAAAAAGCAACGAAGAAACCCAAGAGAAGTATGAATGACTTGATGTAAACAGCAATCATGAGTAATAGGGCGACTGCCAGGATGAAAGGCAGGACTACGGCAAATGATGTCAAAAACGTGTAAAATCCGGTATTCAAACCGAGTTTATAATCTGTCATAACCTTTAGAATGATTATTAGCACGGAAGCGAGACTTAACAAAGAAAATCCAAACTTGCTGATTTGGTTCATTTATACGCCTCTGGGTCGTATTCCTTGACCCTAAACTTATCACCTGTCCTAAACAACTCTTGCAAATTATCCCTGAGTATTCCATTGTAGGCAAATTTACCAAATACTCTCAGTTTTCCCTTGTCTTTTGCCACTTTCATCACTATGAACTCAAAGCTTCTCCAATCATCCTTGTAAATTACAAATGGGCCATCGTGCTTTTCGATAGCATCTTCAAGTTTCATAGGCAGTTGCTTTTCAATTTCGCTTATGTCCTCAAACTTCATTTTATCACTTCCGAAAGGTCAGCTTTTCTTCCTCTTGCTGTTGCCAATCAAATTACTGCCGAATGTCGTAATTTCATAGTGGGAGTTGTCAGGATTCTTTGGGACTGTATGTTTATCCTGCTTTTTTCCTGTTTTTGAGTTGCCTTTCTGGTTGGACTTGGTCTGTTCAAACTCTCTTTGTTCGTTCTCTGAATTTCTTATTGCATTTCTTAAATCATTTAGAGAGCCTTTGGAGTATAACACAGATTTAGCGGATTTGTATATAGAATGTCCTGTGTAATTCGTATCCATCAAATAATTGCTCTCCTTCATTATTTTCCTTATAACTTTGTCCCTGTTTGCTCTGTTAATCTGTGCGTATAGCTGTTTTATCTTATCTATATGGGTATTCATTCAACCACACCCAGAGGGGATTTGTTTCCTTTGCCTCTTTCACCGTTCACCGTTAAGACGCTTGATTGCCTTATACAGGGAATTTAAATTGTAGCTGCCTCTGTGGGTTTCCCTTAAAGCTTCTTTTGTGTTCCTGTATATTTCAAAACCAACAGGATTATGTTCTCCAAACAGCTTACTTATATGTTTCAATCTCTTAAGCAAAATGCGGTCTCTTTCCTCGTTCAGGTTGCGTCTGAGTTCATTACCAATTTGCCTGATTTCCTCAATATATTGGTTTAAGTTCTCAGTCCTAATAGGATAATACTTTCCGTCCCTGTGAACCAAGAGACCATTTCGGATTAAGCGATACTTGACGGTTTCATAAGTAGTACTCAGAATATCAGCAATATCTTGAATGCTATAACCTCGTCTAAACAAATTTATTATTTCGTCGTCTTGGATTCCATGAGATAAGCCCATAATACAACCTCCTGCTTCCAAACTTATTTGAAATAACTAATATTAACTATATAACACGTTTTTACCGTTATTTTAGCAATGCAATATTCACACAATCCAAAGAAAAAAGTTTTTATCGTAAAAGTATGATATATATTTCGCTAATTTATAAACCCGAGAAAGCGTTTGAAAGGCTTTTAACGGTAAATTATACCTTACCTAACGCTTCTTTCAATTCTCGGGCTTTTCTCCAATTTTCTACCTATTACTTTAGTAAGAGAGTTTGAAATAAATTTCTAAATTTAATAGAGGAAAAATTATTGATTAAAAAAGAGATTATATTTATCGCCTTTTGCTTAAAATTCTTAACCTCTTCCAATAACTTATGCCGTATAGCCAAGTGCTAACGTTTCCTTTCTTCACTCCTAATTTCAAAGCCATGTGTTGGAATTCTTCCCCATGGTGTTTGTCCTGTGGTGTTAAAGCATGGGCTATTTCATGTAATACAACTTGCTTTAGTTCGGGCAATGTTAATACCTCCAGGCACTTCGGATGTATTCTTATAACCTTCTTCTGCCAGTCGCAATACCCCATGTGTTTGCGAGAAGTGAAGGTAGTTTTGTACCCATTTGCCTTTTCGCTTACCAATTTTTTAACTATTTCCTGTCTCTTTTTAATTATATCCGTATAAATATATATATTTATTAACTACTTAAATATTTGGGGGGAAAAAGTAAAAACATTCGCTATTTAGGGGATTCTGTGAAGAATTTGTAGTAAATTATAGTATAAGGTTTGAATCTTCAATTCAATACCTTTACTAACTCCTCTATTACCTTTGAGTACCAGAAATCTGCTTGTTTGGTTTTGCCCAAGTAGTGCATGGAACCTACTGTTTGTGTCGCCCTACCTTCAATGTAGTCTGCTATGCTTTCAGGAACGTTGTTGTATATGAGGAAATTGTAAAACCACTTCCTTAAGTATTTCGGGTTCAAACCAGACCTTGTTAGTTGTTTTGTCATGGCCTTCGAATTTGTCTTGTAATGTCGGCTTAAATGATTCACCAATTCTATGGGCAAATATACGTAAAATACCTTCTTTTGCCCTCTAAAGTAGTTCAACGGGTATTTTGCGAACTTTTCACCTACAATCAACCTTTCGCTATCAAATTCTGAAAATAGTTTGTATAGTTCAGTGATACGAATACCTGAATATGCTAAAACCTTGTAATACAGCTTAACTCTGGCATCTTCAACGTTCTTGTATGCATTCTGAACTTCCTCATCACTTGGAATATAGTTGTCTGGTTGGGATTTCTTGACGTTTCTCAACACTCTGAAATAAGGCACTAAAACTTCCTGCTCAACAGTTCCTGTTTCAACAAGGAAATTCAGGTATGCCCTAAAAGTCAAAACACAGTACCTATAACTTCCATCAATTGTATTCAGATATCTCACAAGTTCTTTTGCACCTGTCAGTTTATAGTTCCTAAAGTATTTGTTAAAGTATTGAATTAGAACGTGTTTGTAGTTATCACTGATTTTCTTAAGTTTCAGCCATCCGCTAAAATTCCGCATCTCGTTTAGATAAATAGGTTCAGGGTCCATTCCCGTAGGGGTCCGCCGGTTCAAATCCGGCCCTCCGCATATCTTCTTATGGTGAATGCTACCTGGGAAAAGTTTTTGGTGAATTGAGTTAACTCTACAACATACTAATTCTAAAAAATAAAAAGCTCAAATTCCTAGGGCTGTAAAAAAGTAATAATATGGTTTATATAGAATGTAATTTTTAAAGCCTTTCGAAAAACCTCTTTAGTTTGAATTGCAATGTGCAATCATGACGAATGAAGATAATCTGAGATCGGTTATTGAAAATTGTAGAAGAGTATCGGACGATGGCTCACTGGTTATTTATGACCTGACCTCTGGTGTTGATTTCTCAAATCCAAAACTCGTTGCCAGGGCACTGTCTGAAGTGTTCTTTGAGAAAGATGCAAAGAGCTGGTTCAAGGTAAACGATGACAAGATTGATTTTGCGCCAACATACAAAGTCCGTGTAGTGCTGGCGGAGGAACACAACAAGAAACTTGAAGCTACTGTTGATGACCTTCTTAAGGATCTCCAGAAAGATGATCTATCAGGAGCATACTCGAAACAGATAAAGGAAGGCTCCGTAGAAGCTTCGCATCTCCAGTCTGCCATGGCAACAGGCGCAATAAGATCTGCAATTTTCCGTCATTCTGAGGAAAAAGTATATTCTGATTCAATCAGAGACGACCTGTTCATAGATCTTCTGGAAAAACTTGAGATCAGATCTCTGAATGACAAAGACCTAATGGACTGGAAGAAACTCCCACTGTGAGTGCAGTAAACCACAATTGGGATGGTATTCCCTTCGAACTTTAAGGACCATGTGGGATTAATGATCACTATTTGTTCGCTTCAGTCTCTTCCACTCAAAGGATGGATGCAAGCAGATACCTTTGAGCTACTATGTGGAATTTAAAGCGTATTCCTTCGAATTTAAGTCACAAACTGCTTGTAAATGGTGTCTTCAAAGTATCACGCTAAGTTCCGGATACCCATTTCCAGCGCAGAAATCTTTTTGCATTAGATTTTCCTGTTGCTGTTCAATGAAGCACGCAACTTCAGACGATCTGAAAAGCGTTGATCAGCTATTGGAGAAAGTCAGGAAAATTCACGGGATTGCTGAAAAACAACCGGGTCATTTTTATTACAAGGGAAAGAACGTCCTTCACTTTCACGAGGAGAATGGCTCTCTTTTCGCAGATATTGGTGATGAAAGAATGAAGGTCTCTGAATTTTTACACAGCGAGATTGTGAGAAAAGTCGAGATTTATATCTCTGAAATAGAGCTAGCCAGAGATTCTGAAAAAATACATCGATCTTAAGCCTACTGGGCACACCGGTTTTTCATCCTTGTGGCTCCTTAGCATCATCCCATGAAGATCTCGGATAAGAACCAAGTATCCTGATACTGCTGCACTGACCTGAGAGCTCTCCTAAAGCAGCTTTCACTGAAACATCTTCAGAATGC
>JAKBRR010000019.1 GCA_021845325.1 Thermoplasmata archaeon | reverse complement strand
TTGACAGTGATTCTTCGTATGAAGAAAGAGAAAACGCTGGGAAAATGCTTAGTGAAGGTGAGATTAAATTCGTGTTTGTTGTTGATATATACAACGAAGGTGTGGACATTCCCCAAATAAACACAATCATGTTTCTTCGACCGACGGAAAGTCTTACAGTTTTCTTGCAACAACTTGGGAGAGGCTTAAGGATTTCTGATGAAAAAGAATGTTTGACAGTTCTAGATTTTGTTGGGCAGGCAAATAGAAGTTACAATTTTAGGGAGAAATTCACTGCATTACTTTCAAGAAGCTCAAGAGGATTAGAAAGAGAAATCACTGAAGGGTTCCCTGATATGCCAAAGGGATGTTATATCCAGCTAGAGAGAAGAGCACAGGAGTTCATTTTAGAAAACATAAGACAAGCAGTCGGATCAAGATTTCAATTGATTTCCAAGGTCAAAACATTTACTTCTGATTCTGAACTGCCATTAACTTTAGAAAATTTTACAGAATATTACCATATGGATTTGAGAGATATCTATTCAAAGACCTGTTTTTCAAGGCTTAAGTCTGACTCAGGACTATCACCAGATTTTCATGAAAATCTGGAGCCTATTATGACAAAGGCATTCCTGAGGCTTTGTTCAGTAGATTCAAGGAGATGGATTAATTTCCTGTTACATGTTTTCAAGACTGAAAATTTACCAGATTTCCGTGAAATGTCTCCTGAAGAACAAAGAATGTTGAATATGTTTCAATATACAGTTTGGAAAAAATCGTTCAAAGATTCAGGGTTTGAACCCCCAGTAGCAGCTATTGAAAGAATCAAAGAAAGTAGTACCCTATTTGAAGAATTAATTGAATTGTTAGAATTTAGACTTAAGAAAATAGATTTCCTTGACAAACAAGTTGATCTTGGATTTGACTGCCCTCTGGATCTGCATTGCAATTATACAAGAGACCAGATTTTAGTGGCAATGGACTTTGAAAATCCTGAAAACGTCAGGGAAGGTGTAAAATATATTCCAAAGTGGAACATAGACCTGCTATTTGTTACATTGAACAAGAATGAGAAGGACTATAGTCCTACAACACTTTATGAAGATTACTCCATAAATGAAACACTGTTCCACTGGCAGAGCCAAAGCACAACCTCAGCGGATTCAAAAACAGGAAGGAGATACATAAATCAAAATGAATTAGGAAACAAGATCTTGTTATTTGTAAGGGAAAACAAGGAAGATAAAACAGGTGCATTTCCATATACTTTCCTAGGTCCAGTAGAATACTATAGCCATGAGGGAAGCAGACCAATAAACATAATATGGAAACTACAAACTCCCATACCTGGAAGGTACCTTGAGGTGACAAATAAGTTACTCACTGCGTGAGGAGATTCAATTTTAATTTTTACACTTTGTAAATAATACTTGAGATTATTTATGGATATTTATTATAAGGAAAATTCGTTATCACAATACATTTTATTGGCTAAGAGATGAGAACTTGTTCAATATATAACCGTGAAAGATTGTGGGAACTGCGATGGTTCTTTAGTATATCCGAAAGAATGCTTTATTTGAATAGTTCAGCACCTATGACTACTTCAAGGAAAACAAACATTAAATCGTGATACCCATACAAGCCGAAGATTGAGTCCTGATTAAGACAATCTTACAAATTAACCAATATTGCAAGTATATTTTGTATATTATCAACAGTGATTATGATATTGCGAGAACTGAAAGGGTAATGGCGAACTTCATTTTAATGGTAAATAGCATATTTGTTACAGAAAGACGTGAGAAAAAATGAATTTTGTTGTTGTACTTATATTAGAGACCATAAAAATGTATAATAAAAATCGTTAAATGAAATTTCACTTTCTTATTGTTGTTAAGAAAAGTCAAATAATTCGTCATCAACTCTATAAATGTCGTAACTTGCTTCCTTTAAAACGCCTGCTCCTTTTGCGATCATTGCCTCTGCAAGCTTTCTGGAGTCGATCCATGCTATGTTTTCATGGTGTTCATCTATGAACTTTTTCGCATCTCCATTAAATCCAGATAGAGCTACAAAAACCCCAGCTTTAACTCCACTATCTTTAACTTTGTCTCTAAAACTCACAACAGGAGCCATGCCAACTGGCTTCTGCCAGTGTTTAGCCTGGATGAAAACTTTCTCAGCGCCAAGGGAGTCTAGACGGACAATACCATCTATTCCCTTATCACCTGGTCCTCCGTGAGACTGAATTATGTCATTGGCGTCAGTTCCATATCCAAGTTTTGGTAAGATGTTAGTTATGAATATTTCAAAATCGTTGTAATTTAGATTAGACATTCGTTCAATCAAATCTGAAACGACCTTTTCATTTAACTCCTGATATGCCTCTTCTAACTTCTGTAATGGAGTTTTTGCTGTCTCTGTTTCATCTTCTAAGATGTCTTGTTTCACCAAAGACGAAGGCTCGTTTTTTACTAGTGTTTTTGCTAAATTTTTTTTCTCTCGAGTTTTAGTGGCGTTCCAGTCTTCAAATGGTTTGGATTCCTTTAAAAGTACCTTTACAGTTAATGAAGGAATTCTAGCCTCCTTGCGTTTTTTAAGAACTTCAATCCCTAGTTTTGTGCATATAAATTCTCCCCTCCCAACACTTTTAATTAATTGCGCCTTCTTCATATAAAAAATAGCCCATAAAACTCGATCAACAATTAATGGACGTCTACCGGATGGAATTAACAAAGACTTTTCATTTTCTGTCACTTTAAAAATTTTTGAAATATATTCTATACTTTCAGTATTAGTGTGATTAAGCCTATCCTGTGCCATATCAAGTATTGGTTCTATACATTCATTGAATTTTGGTAAAGTCATAGACTAAACATGAAGGTTAGCTTAATACCTTTTTCTTATATCTTTATACCTCGCTCAAAATATTTCACATAAGAGATAGTGTAAAAAGTCATATTCCTCATATGATTTTCTTAGTTTTCCATGGTTAGTTTTTAGTTTATTCTTTGCGAATATGACGTTTTTTTGACGTCATCTTTGCTAGAAACAAATTTGACACTTCTAATATTTCAATGTAGTCTAAACAAATTCATCAGGTTCATTTCTTTAGAGTATCCTTGAATTCTCTTTTATAATGCAATCTATCATTGTTTATCTCAAAGACATATTTCTCGATGATGCATTCTATGTGTTGTTATATTATTCTGTGAAGCATTGCATATCCTCGAATACCTTAAAAAATCTTAGAATTAATTGAATTCGTTTTACTTGTTAAAATTTTTTAACTTTCTAACATTTCAATAAAAACACAATTTGTTTTCACTTCTTGATGTTTTATTTTTTACTTTCAAAATCATACTTTGCCTCACCTGTTTCCAACTTCTTCTTCACTTTTTTGTGAACCCACTCAGGAATTACAATCTGAGAATAAGACCTATAGAGAACTTCTCTTTCATTGTACAGTTTATTTAACATATCTTTCAAATCTGTATCATTGACACTTTGATCTGGGATTTCCACATCTATGAGATTCTGTGACTTTTTCTGAATTGCATTAAATTCGTTCCCCATTCTCTGATGAAGTTCCACATTTTTTCCAGGGTTCCATGATGTTATTATTGCAGAAGATAAGAGTGCTATTAATGAGCAAAAAGTAACAATAGTGTTTGTAGGGCCAAGTTTAGTTGATATAGATAGTACGATTAAGCATGCAGCAACTGTTGAAATTATTCCTAAGGAATATCTCCATTTATTCAGATATGCAGAGTATAGGAAATTATTCTTGCTTGTATTTAAGCAATCTTCACATAAACGTTGTGCGCTCTTTTGTATATTTTCTCTTGAAGAAATAAAATCTGTATTCATTTGCTGTCACCCTCGTCATAAAGGACCTTTCCATAATAGTTAAGACTCCTTTCATAATCTCCCTCATTTTTATATGCCCTTGCTCTTTCTATATTATGTCTTGTTTTAATAGCTAAATTAATTGCTTTGTTCTTTTCTTCTTTAGATAAGTATCCTCCTAGTTTTTCTTCTGTTGCTTGATCTCTTATTACGCTTGAACTTATGTACTCTGGGAGTCTAAAGAAAAACTCATCAACATTTGCCTGATTTGACCGACTACTATCAGAATTCCTATTCTTAAAGTGCTGAATGACTATTGCCTCCATGTGATAGGATTTCAGTATCCTTCCATTTCGTTCATTCCAATCTTTCGCAATTTGAATCATTGGACGTACCTTTCCGTGATATATTTTATCCTCGATTTCAAGTATACGTTTGCTGGTTCTTGGGTCTGATTTAATCCACTTATTTCCTTTACGATTTTCTGGAATTAGGAATCCTTTATCATTGGGGTTTCGAAAAGCGGGAACAATGTCTACAATCTTTTCACCTCGTCTTATTACTACTGCGCTACCATCAATGGTAATGTCTGCTTCTTTGTATTTTGGGTTGCTTTTCAATGCATCATAGACCTCTATTAGAGTCTGTTTTGAACCGTTTTTGACCGAAAGCAATTCATGATGCTTTTCATAATCAAGAACTATCAAAATATCAGCATCTTTTTTATTAGATGAATCTACCATAGTGTTTTTTATTGATGATCCGAACAAATGCCTTTCTCTTATGGATAATTTTTCTCCTATATCTGTTTGAACTTGTTCTGCATATTGATTTAAAGCTTTCATCTCTGCCAAATCAGGCTGGACTTTATTCAGTTTAATAGAAACCTGCATTTCTGCTCTGTTCTCAAACTCCTTTGAATTTATTCTGCCTTCTTCTTCAATCAATGAACCTTGCTGGTTCATAGTTTGATAATCCGAATATTTGTGGTCCCCCATTTTTGTACCCACTTCATTTCCCTCCTGAATTATAAAATTGGAACAGATTTGTTTGCCCTGCATTTTTAATCTTTACCTTTTTCCAGCAGTTTTCTCTAGTGAATCTTGAACCTGCGTATGCCCTTACTACCGGTGGTAATTTTCTGATAATGTTTTTAGACTGCAGACCAATCAGCATAATATAAAAAAGATCCGGTAAAGTAGAAATCTCTCTAACATCATTTATTAGATTAGTTGACAAATTCCCCCTACCATTTCCAAAGTATTGGGCGACATAATAGGAGAATGCCCTAAATCCCTTATTTCTTAAAGGAAAATAACAAGATAACAGTTCTTCCCTATCTACACCCTTCAACAGAGGGATTAACTTTGTGGACGTCCCATCTAGAAGCTCTAATAACTCAATGGTTTCTTCAACTTGTGTGCTAATATTCCATAAGCGCTCCCTCTTATTCTGGGAAAGATACACGGGCCTGTCCCTGGGGATGTGAAATTTTGGGCAAAATTTAGTAACGACCTCTGCTTCTCTTTCTAAATAATATTTTGGTAAAGTGAGATCATTAATGGTTGATGTTGTCATTACGAGCTTATTTGGGCCAAAGTATGATGAATCGAGACCCATCTTTACCAACTTCTCTGCATCATCTATGTTTAACATGACGGCATTTATGGATTTAGTTTCAATTACTAATTTCATTTGAGATAGTTCAGCCTCGACTCTAGCTATGTAACCTACAGGATATAAAGAGAATTGAGTGCTAGTGGAATTGGAGAAAGTTGTAAAGTGATTGTAAATCTGCATTCATTGATATTTATTAATAAATAATAAAAGTAGTTACAAACTATTATAACTATAATTACTATTGCAATCATCATGACTGAACCAGGAATGCCACATATCCCCTTAAGGATCCATATTGCACCAGTTGGGTTTGAGGTAGACAGGATTGTTATACCTGCAAAAATGATGAGAGCTGAAAAGGTCATTATGATAGCCAATGAACCTTTACAGGATAAAGCAACAAAATTCTACGCTCTAGTTGAGGAGGAGCTAAAAGACTCGGGTATTCAAACTGAAACTATAAGGAAACCGTTCTTCAGGTTGAAGGATAACATAGAGTTGTTTTCTAGTTTAATAAATAAAAACAAAGATCAACATATTTCAATAAATATTTCTTCTGGTTCTAAGATCCAGGCGCTTGCTGCTTTTATCTCTGTTATGGCTGCTAAATCTCAGGGAATAGAAGTGTCAACATATTATGTTGAACCAGAACAATATGCTGATGATCCACCAGATAAGCCAATATCTCAAGGGTGCAAAAATATTCTTGAACTTCCAATTTTTCCATTATATACGCCCTCAAAGGAAATAAAATATTCCGTGACATTGCTGAAGAAAAAACCATACTACAAACTAGAGCTTGCAATAGAACTAGCGAAAGCTGGCCTTTTAAGCAAGGAATTAATTGATATTAACAATAGCAGACCTATTGATGAAAAAGCACGAATTAGTCTCCAAAACTCAGTAGAAAACAGAGTTATTCAACCAATGATACGGGATAAGTATGCGACCACAGAAAAAGTTGGTAGAAAGGTGAAGATAACTCTATCTCAATTTGGGGAAGATGCGTCCAATCTATTTCTAAACTATGGTTAATAAATACTGTCACAGACAGTAAAGCAAGGACTTAGAAATGAAAGCTAAATTTTTTACCACTATTAATTTATGATTTTGCAGATCACAATTCCTTGGTGCTCTCATATTGAACATATCACATTATACACACCTAGGCTCAGTAATGCATTATCTAACCCACCATTCTTACGCTTGCTTATGTTATACCTAAGTATCTTCTTACCATCTGCAATCATTGATTCTGAATCGTTTCTCTTTTTTGCACTGCAACACAATTTGGAATGTGATTTATGCTCTCCAGAAATCATGGATACGGTTATGTTATTATAACAGAATAAAATAATATCATATGGCTATTTTTCGCAAAAATGTTACAAATAGCAAGAGAAGAACCAGTATAGAGAAAAACTTAAGGAAAGAAGAAGAAATGATATCTGAATTTCCAGATAATCCAGAGTATCATCTTGAGAAAGCTTCCAACCTTATAGAGATGTCACTGATTGAGGAATTTCCACATGATCCGAAGGACATTTTACAGCTTATACATGGAAACCCCAGTAATTTTAAGGAATTTGATCGTAAAAATAGCTTTCTGTCCAGGGCAATTGCAGAATTTGACATTGCAATAAATTTAAAGAAGGACGAAATAAAATACCATATTGCAAAGGCAATTAACCTGGAAAAAGTGATAATTGCTGTAAAGTTGTTAAAGAGGGCATCCATGGGTAGATTAGAGGGTTGTATTTTAATTCCAAATGTTGCGGGAAAAGAAAAGTCCCGATTACCTTTACGACTTCATTAAACATGAATTTTAGATGAATATGATGCTGCAGTTGAGTTTGAAAAGTCTGAAAAACTGAAGTTTTCTCGCCTACATTCAAAGATAATTTTTTATCAAGGGTTATAGGTCCATATGCAGCAATAAATGAGATTGAAAGATGCATCGAACTTTACCTGCAGACCTCTGATTTTCACTATCTCAAAGCCATGGAACTGTCAATATGATCGAAAAACCCACGAAAGGATTTGGGAGAGGCGCAAATGAGATCTATAAGGAATGTCTTGAAGAGTGCAGAAAGGCGATTACAATTGAGTCAGATAGACCGGCCTACAACCTGGTGAGGGAATATGTACCTAATGCAATGAAGAACACTGGCGAAGGAAAGATGGAAATTGATGTTACGCGGAAGCTTAGAAAAGACAATGGCCTCTTTGAATTTGAAAAAATCCAGATAGATGAGGCATTCCGGAATCTCATGATTGAACCTTAGGCCTGGAATAGCAAAACGCTATCACTCCTATTAATATATTGCAAAGAACAATGAATTTTACAACTTCTAGCTGAGTGGTGTAAAGAATCGTTTCAGTTTCCTGTTATATTATAATTTTTAAACTATAGGAAATCAAAAACTGCTCACATAAAGTAACTCATATTCTTGATGTAATAGTTCTGCCTCTATAAAAATTATATCCCAATACTTCTCTACAATTATTCTCTCTTATTCACTAAATCAATGAAGATAGCCACTTTCTAAAATGAGAAATATTTTATCTATTAAACGGACCAGTTGAAATAAACTTGTTAGTTTAAGATGAAAAATCATCATCAGGATTCCTGTTGTTCTTTTAGATGTATTTTCTCATTAAAGTAAAATTTATATCATACAACTTTATAAACCCAGATGAATCCAAGTTCAAAACGAAATAAAAAAATACTTTTATTAAGCTTTCTATTTGTTTCAATAATGGTTTTTAGTGCTTTTGGTGCATTATCAACTTTGGGAGAAATACCGAGCTATACAGTAACTAAAAGGGCCAATTTTAATACCAAAGAAGATATATTTTTGCCCCATATAAACAGCACAAAGAGAGTGGGAGTTGATATTAACCCACACAATTTATACTCTGGAGAACCTGCTCCTATGGGATTGGCTGATTATGGTATAGATTATCAATGTAATGGCCTAGTAGAAAAGCCATATTATTACAACACAACATCTTTCTTGGGTACAGTATCGATAAATTCAATCGATGTCGTGAATAATACAACAGGTAGTCCTTGGATGACCTTTCAGTTCAATGTTAACCTGGTTTTCTGTTCAGGACAGAATTTATACGTTTACTGGATGCAGGATGTTGCCTTTTTAAATACAAGCGATAAAGAAGTATATTTTATAGATAATGTCTGGAACATTAGCTCTCCATCAGGAAATATGCTAACCTCATCAATAGAGGGGAATGGCACAATTGGAAACAGTTCCGGAACACACTATTATTACGACTTTGCAAATGCTAACCTCCCGGGTAACTGCGCAAATCTGAAATATCCTTCAGAAATGCAATTAATGATGAATAGCTCCATTACTAAGAATGGGATTCCTGAGGTTGCATTCATGTATAATGATGGATCTGGATGGGTCACCTACGATAACGTTAAGTTCTCATTTGTAAAAGATCTGACTGGTGACCTAGGTTTTGTTGTTGATGGGTTCTCATACGAACCAGATGGTTACAGTTACTATGATGCTGAACTCATATTAGGAGGACCGGGTGGAGGTTCATCAACCACTGATATTAACTCAAATCTGAATTTATCAATTCAGTATTGGAACGGACATAATTTTCAGGAGATTTCCAATGCATATAATTACGGAAGTGATACCGCAGAAACAATAGGAAATGTAATCTCCCAACCTTTATATTATACCACCAATGGTTCTCTCTTCGAGCAGTTAACGCCAGGTAAAGGAACTTTAGGCGCAGTTTACAACTCATGTGACATTTCAATCCTAAACATTATGACAACACTATCATCCGGGACAGTATATGTCAACGGAGGTCCACATAGATTTGTGAATGATGATGCAAATCTAACGCTAGGATCTGGAACCTATAATATATGTATTGAGCAGGGAAGTATAAAATATGATTCGTTCACAGTAAATTTAACAGCAGGGGAATTTAAAGAAATATCAATTTACAAAAGTGTGGTTACATTCAAAGAATCAAATCTTACAGGTGGAACATGGTATGTCAATCTTTCTAACAATTTAAAAGGCAGTGCAGCATATGGTTCAACCATATCTTTTGTACTAACAAATGGGTCATACACTTATACTATTGCAACATCGGAAAAAATTTACCACGCAAATGGTGGGTCATTGAAAGTAACAGGACAGCCAATATCGGAGGATATTTTGTTCTCGGAGGTCAAATACAGCACAACATTTACAGAAACCGGACTCCCAAGTGAAACAACATGGTACGTTAATCTTTCAAATGGAGTGAACTCAGGAGCAATCAAAGGAGCTACATATGAAGTAATGTTGCCAAATGGGTCATACATTTATTCTATCGGAACAAGCAATAAAACATATCATGCAAGCAGTGGATCATTCAGAGTTGATGGAGGTATCGAAGATGTATTTCTGACATTCACAGTGGAAAAATACAACATAACATTTACAGAAAGTGGACTACCGGCGGGAATAACATGGCATGTGAATGGATCAATGACCAACCATGCCCTATCTGGATCGACAATAATCTTTTCTTTGGTAAATGGAACATACAAATTCTCAGTTACAAACACGACAGACTACTATACTATAACTACTCACTTCACTTTTAAGGTGAATGGGCACGATTTATCTGAAACAGTAACTTATGATCATTACTCGTATATAACAGGAAAAATATCACCAGATAACGCAACTGTAAGCATTAATGGCAAAATGGTCAAATTATCATCCTCAGGAACTTTTAATACGACAGTTACCTCTGGATCATACTATATTATCGTATCAGAGAATGGATATAGAACGTATTACGACAACATGACACTCACCAATGGGAGAACTCAGAATATTGATGCAAACCTCACAAAAGTGTCATCTAGCACATCCATATCAAACTCTGATGTTTATGCCATTGTAGGAGTCATAGGAGTTTTAGTTGTAATCGGAGTCACAGTCGCTTTGATGAGACGAAAACGGTAATCCATGAGTTACGATCTTAAATCTTAAATTTGGATCTTCAATTTTCAAGGATGACCCACTCAACTTATTTATGATTAGGCATTTCTAGACTCTCGGGTATTTCTCTCAGTTAATTCTTTCAATAGCAGTGGGAATATACTCTAGGCTTCGAACTCTATACATGATTTGCCATTATCCCTGTCAATTACCCTGGAAATATCAACCAGCGACAGCAATCTGCAGTCCTGTAAGTAGAAGAAATGCCAGATCATATACGAATCATCACGATATCGATCATCTATATATTATATGATAAACACGTAATAAAAGTATTAGGTCTTACGGGTATGGCATCATGTGTTCGATGCATTGGATGATAGCAGGCTCAAGAAGGTACATCTCAGGATCACCGCCCTATCTTCCGGTGGAAGCTTCCTTGATGGATATGACATATCCATAATATCAGTCGCCATCCTGATATTGCAGTCACAGTTTTCCCTCAGCCCCATTGAGGTAACCCTGCTTCTCGGTTCCACCATACTTGGAATGATCTTTGGCGGTGTCTTCATCGGTTATATTACAGATCTAAGGGGAAGAAGATACGTATACATGTGGGACATGGCATTCTTCATATTTTTCACAGTTCTTACAGCAGTTGCCACTGACTATCTCCAGCTGCTCCTATTCAGGCTTCTCCTCGGCATTGCAATAGGTGCGGATTATGCAATAACACCCACGATCATAGCGGAATTCTCGCCGATGAAGCACAGGGGAAAACTGCTCAGCCTCTCCGGGGCTGCCTGGTTCATAGGAGCTTTTGCATCATACGGAATTGGCACCATCCTCATACCCCTGGGAAACATATCATGGAGGTATATGTTCCTGATCGGGATAGTTCCTGCCCTGATCATCCTCATACTGAGACGTGATGTCCCTGAATCACCAAGATGGCTTCTTTCTCACGGAGAAAATAAGAGGGCTAATGAATCAATGAAGGAGATCGACATAAATGCCTATGTGGATGCACCTGTAATACACAGCAGGACAAGGATCGGCGATCTCTTCAGGAAGAAATACATTGCTGCCACTGCCTTCATATCTATATTCTGGTTTGCACTGGATGCAGTAAC
>JAKBRR010000018.1 GCA_021845325.1 Thermoplasmata archaeon | reverse complement strand
TGAGTTGATACCACTCAATGACCTTCCTAATCATTTGGAAGACTTGAGAAAGTCGAATACTACAATAGGGATAATATGTAATAGTGGGGAAAGAAGTTACTATGCATGCTCATTTCTCATGGAGAATAAAATAAAGAACGTTTTCAATGTAAGAGGTGGCATAATCAGATGGCATTTATCCGGGCTAGATGTGGATTACGACTAGAGTGACCATATAAAAGTGATAATTTGTTAACCGAATTATTTAATTTCGATTTACTTTCATTTCTTAATATGTTAATGAGATTTTTGACCGACGTTTTGAAACATATAACTGCGGAACTAATAAATATTGAATTTTGATTAAGACATTGTGAATTCCAATTTAATTATATACATAGTTAGGAGAGGTATCTACGCTGTTATAACACTCTTACTGATTATAACAATAGTATATCTGTTAATTCACGTAATAGCTCCAAACCCGCTCTCTCTTGCTAAAGTTTACGCAGGTCCGAAAGCTACAAGGGCACAACTTAACGCAATAATTTTAGAATATCATCTTAATGCACCACTATATACTCAGATTATAACTTACATTAGTAATATCTTTCACGGGAATCTTGGATACGACCCGGTTTACCATGAGTCTGAGCTTACTCTGATTTCAACATTCCTACCTATTACACTAGAATTGGTAATTCCCGCCCTTATTTTCTCTATGCTTCTTGGACTTCTAACGGGTGCATTTGGAGCTTCACACAGGAGAAAAATTGGAGATCAAGCAGTAAAAGGAGTTTATTTAGTTACCTGGGCCTCACCTTCGTTTCTAGTTGCAATAGTTCTTCAATTAGTACTCGCATATAATCTTAATCTGCTCCCTTCGACTGGAATGGTGAACCCTGTTTTAACAACCCCTCCTGATGTGGCTTTTTTTCCATTGTTGAACTCACTTATTGCAGGAGATTTTGGGTACTTTGTGAGTCTGGT
The DNA here is from genome assembly GCA_021845325.1 of Thermoplasmata archaeon. The sequence goes on along the minus strand of JAKBRR010000018.1, from coordinate 10,660 downwards.
ACAACACATGATTCTTCCAGTCATAGCCATTGGACTTCTTAGCTTTGGTGTAGTCACAAGACTTACTAGAGCATCTATGTTGGATTCAATGGAATCTGATTATTTCAAACTTGGATTGATGAAAGGTATTTCCAGAAAGACTGCGGTTTATAGAATTGCTCTCAGAAATGCATCCATACCAATAGTTACACTTCTGGCTCTATCATTTGGATATGCTGTAGCAGGCGCTGTTGTAGTAGAAGATGTATTCGATTACCATGGTATGGGTTGGTTTATAGTTCAGTCTATATATTCATTGGATTACATTGCGATATTATCCACCACCGTCATTATAGCAATTTCAATCATCCTGGCTAATTTAATTGCCGATATATTGTATGGAGTTCTTGATCCAAGGGTGAGAGTACAATGATAAATGAATCCGAACAGAACATTACCGGTATGAAGATAAAGAAAGCGAGAAAGAAATCAGCTATACTTGACTATATTAAAGTATTATCCAAAGATAAAACTGCAATAATTGGAATGGTTATTGTAGGATGGTTTGTAATTTGGTCCTTGATTCAAGGCACCCTAGAGGAGATTTCATATCTTCCCGGAAAGTCATCCATTGGGTACTTACTTCTGCCTTCTGATCCTTTTAAAATCAATTTTGGGAATTCATTACTGCCCCCTACAACCAGTTCCCTAAGTGGATTACTTGGAACTAACCTGCTTGGAGAGAGTATTCTTTCTCGCATGTTGTATGCTGTACCAAGAGATGCTCTTGTTTCCCTTATTGTCGTCATATCCGCAATTGCAATAGGTTCATTGCTAGGGATCCTTGCAGGATATAGAGGGGGATGGGTTGAAACTGTTATTATGAGGCTTACCGACGCTTTTCTTTCATTACCTGCCCTTATCCTCGTAATTGCAATAGTTATACCGCTAAAAGCAGGGTACACAGCAGTTATTATTGCATTGAGCATTGTTTGGTGGCCTACATACGCCAGGTTCTTCAGAGGTCAAACACTAAGAGTTAAGGAAATGGATTATGTCCAGGCGGCTAAGATAAATAATGTAAAACCAAGAAATTTGTTTCTAAAATATCTATTCTTAAATAGCGTCGACCCGGTTATTGCCTACGCGGCACTTGATTTTGGAAATGTTATACTTACGTATTCAACACTGGCATTTCTTGGAATTGGATTGACCACACCACTTCCTGAATTAGGTTCGATGTCATCCAATGGTTTGGGATATCTACCTGCTGATTGGTGGTATGCTCTTTTCCCCGGAATTGCTATATTGATTATTGTGATTGGTTTTGTACTTGTAGGAGACAGGTTCCAGGACGTTATAAACAACAGGATTGATTATTAAGGTGATTTTTTGTTTTTAGATGTAAGAAATTTAAATGTATCTTATAAAACAGTAAGTGGTATATCGGATGTACTGAAGGATTTCCAGCTCCAGATGCAGGAAGGTGATATTATATCAATTGTAGGGGAATCTGGATCTGGAAAAAGCACCTTGGGTCAGGCAATAACAAAACTTCTCCCACCATCTGCTGTTGCAAATGGCGAAATTTTCATAAATGGAGAGAATTTACTTGCCAAATCAGAAAACGAGATGACTAAATATAGAGGAACCACGGTATTTATGATATTTCAGAATCCATTAAACAGTTTAAACCCTGTTAAAAACGTGGGTTATCAGCTAATGGAGGCTCTGAGAGTTAGAAATGCAAGGAATAACGAAAATTTAACAGAAGAAGATATGTGGAAAGAAGCTATAAAAACCCTGGAACTTATGAGACTTCCTGATCCTGAGAAAATTATGTCTAGATTCCCACACGAATTATCCGGAGGGCAGGTTCAAAGGGTTGTGATATCTATGGCTATAATACTTAAGCCTAAACTTTTGATAGCAGATGAACCTACAACTGCTCTTGACGTAACAATACAGGCCCAGGTGATAAATCTGTTAAAGGAGCTTAATCATTCACTTAAGATGTCAATAATTTTCATTACACATGACCTGAGTCTTGCTTATGTTCTTGCAAACAGAGTCGTAGTTATGTACGCAGGACGCATAATGGAAAATGGTATCTCAGAACAGCTTGTTAAGAAACCCCTTCACCCATATACGGCAGGATTATTGATGAGTGTTCCTACTAGATCCAAGAACACCGGACCCCTTTTTTCTATCAGTGGTTCACCTCCATCTTTTTTTGGGCTTCCAAAGGGATGTACTTTTCATCCAAGATGCCCACAGGTTTTTGCTGTGTGTAAAGAAAGGGAACCAACTTTGATTTCTAGTGGAGATACAAAGGTAAGGTGCTGGCTTTATGAATGAAATTTACGAATTCAGTGATGTAAAAAAATATTATTTATCCGAAAAGAGGCAACTTCTTGATGTTCTTTTCAGAAAAAAAATAGTTTATGTCAAAGCACTTGATGAAGTAACCCTCAAACTGGATGCAGGGACGATCCTTTCAATAGTAGGAGAGAGTGGTTCTGGAAAAACTACATTAGGGAAGATCATGGCGACTATAGAAAGTGTGACAGATGGAAAATTGTATTTTGAGGGTAAAGAAATAACTAGAAGGAATGTTACAGATATTAGAGATAACATTTCAATGGTTTTTCAAAACCCATCTACATCAGTAAACCCCAGAATGAGGATTAAAGACTTAGTTTCAGAACCCTTGAGAAAATTTGATGAAAAAGCCGTAAAAGAGGTATTGGAATCTGTCGGACTCAACTATGATGATTCAAAAAATAAAGAGCCCAGAGAACTTTCCGGAGGGCAGGTACAGAGGGTAGCAATAGCGAGAGCATTGATAAAGAGACCTAAACTACTTATACTTGATGAACCAACATCAGCTCTCGATGAATCCATCCAAGCCCAGATGCTCAATCTTCTCATTGAACTTCAAAAGAAATATGGACTCACCTATGTATTTATAACTCACAATATAGGTGTAGCAAAATATATAAGTGACACGATAATGGTTGTATATGCAGGAAAGATCGTAGAATATGGTAATACAAAAGATGTGATGGAAAAACCTCAACACCCATACACTCAACTCTTGATTGCATCTGTTCCTTCTTTTGCATCAAAACAGGTTGCTTCACCGATTGGTGATGTACCCAGTCTTATAAACCCACCAGCGGGATGCAGGTTTCATGACAGATGTCCGTTTGTTATGGAAATATGCAAGACCAGGGAACCCCCATATGTAGATGTCGGAGGAGTTAAAGTCCTATGCTGGCTATATGGTACTGCTGATGGGAGTTTTAAATGATTCGTATTGACCTTGTAAGTGTTATGGGAAAAATTGTTGTTGATAGTATATGTTGGAAAGGGATATGTTTGGGATAAACAATACCAATTAAATTTAATTTGTTTTTTTCATAGGGAATTAGTGGAATCTATGTCAATACTAAGCGTAAATAACCTACAGATGGTAAAAAAGACAACCATCAAGGCTACTATTCTTATAGCTATTTTTTCTGTATTCCTAGAGATTTCGTCAAAGACCATTGTCAACTACCTTATATTTCTTGCACTTTTGTATACGACACTTACCATTTACATATTTTGGAAAATCAGCCAACGAATTGAGATTTCAGGAGATCATATTACCATAAGAAACCCATTGACTACCAAGACTATAAGGATTTCCAGCGTTATAGAGGTATTTACTAACAGGGGAATGATGCAACGGAGATTTGGTCTGGCTTCGACATACATAATCACAAAAAGTAGGAATTATTTAATTAAAGACCATGATTATAACGGTAGTATTATTCATGAAATAGAGAATTTTGCAGGAGACAAGTATATTAAATAAATTATTAGATAATAAAAAGATTTATTTTAAAATCTATATAAATTCTAAAAATGTGTTATTAAAAGAAGTAATTATTTTTTATTACTATCATAACACCCGAAGCCATATCCATAACGAAATTGGTTGCATTTGACACAGTAGGTTGAGCATTTCCATTGTATGATATGTACATCATGTTGTAAAAATAACCATCGTATGCATTTGCAACAAACCCGTGTATATACGGTTGGACAAAGTAATAATTTGTTGGTACTGGAGTCCATATATATGCAGATAGGTTGTACGTTATGTTATATACTTCCTTCATTGCCGTTGCCTGTGCTGAACTATTCTCAAAGTCAAGATTTGTGAATAACTTTTGTAGAGTTGTATTATTTGCCCAAGCAAAGTTCCCACCGTAAACTCCACCGTCTATGTAATCGTATATGGCAATAAGCTGTTGCGCTATTGGATCTGGATAATCTGGTTCCCATTCCACAAGGGCAAACCTAGGGGTACTGTTGGGAGAAGTCCAGCTTGCTGCAGACGTTGGAGTTATATATGTTGATGCAAAATTCAGACCTATCCTAGCAAATGATGATATAAACACAGAGATTTCCGCTGTCTCCAGTGTTGTTGGAGGTGCGAAACCGTCTATGTGGAAGGTGTGTTTAGAGAGATCTATACCGCCCTTATCACCTACAGATGTTCCATTTGGAAGAACGACATAGAAACCGTCTTGGATACCAGCCTTTGTAATATTCTGGACAGCTCGAGTAATGTTTTGAGATTGCAATGGAAGATTATTCGGATTGTAATAGCTCGGGCCATAAGCGGGAGACAATGGGCCAAGCTCATTGTATGCCATTGGAGAATTATTGTAGCTGTTATCGTACAATTCTGTCATAGCTGTGAAATTGTTAGCATCTATGAGCGCTTTTCTGAAATACATATTTTTCGTATAGTTTCTTCCGAGGTTCATAGAAAGATACCAGGCCGAAGGAGAATTATAGGAATGTACCAGAGATGAGTTCGCTTCAGAGCTATTATAGAAACCATCAATTATGTTCTTAAATCCACTAGGAGAAACATAGGATATTTGTGATAAGTTTTTGTCAAAATCTTCTGTCCTATCTGTGTGACTCAAAGCATAGTCTATTACAATTTCGTTTATGTGTGCAGGCTCTGCAACCGCGGGAACGCTAGAGTGACCAGTCGCCCAGTAATTTGTTGTGTTAACTATTACAACGGTGCTTAATCCACTCCCTATACTTTTTATTGTATATGGTCCACTTCCTACGGCCCCGTGAGTATTGACGTATGAATTTTGCGTATTGTATGTAACCCCTCCGTGCTGATCAACGTATGCAGGATAGACAACAGATCCCCACCATCCAGCTAGGTCTGGAAGCATGAACAGATACTCTTTCATTGCATTTATGTTAACGCTATATTGGGAGTTTACAACCACTGCCTGATTTGGATATTCCATAACTTTCATATTTGATGCATTGTAATTGAAATTAGAAAGTATATTGTCAAGATCTTTTGCCGCAATGGTTTGATTATCTGTTAAGTTGGAACCATCTATTGCGTACCCAGCAGATCTAAGAGCATTTGTTAGTCCCCATGGAAGAGATATAGAAGTCATGGAATAGTCGGTTTCATTGAACAGGATATTAGGGTAGTCCGAAATATATGGACCCTGACCCATTACTATTCCACGATACATTGAAAACCAGACATCTGAAGCGTTTAGCGGCGCACCATTGCTGAATTTAACATAATCTCTCAATTCAAATGTATAGTTTTGATTTGATACGTTTGTAATGGTCTTTGCCAGGACTGGTACTACGTTGTTGCTTGATCCATTGAACTCTACTAATTCCTGATACAGCGCAGTGAAAAGGGGTTCGTCATCAATTCCAAAACCTGTGGCGGGATCTAATTCATCCAATGTTGTAGTCATTGCAGTATCAGTGAAAACATGGGTTGTTGTTGCAGGGTGATATAACTCAATCACCGAAATTGCGGCGACAATTATTATTATTACTGATACTGTGGAAATCAATATTTTTGCATTCTTACTTGCCATGATTAGGGTTAGCACACATCACCTATATAGTATTTTTCATTAGAAAATTATCATTGTGTAACTTAAGATCTTAAAAAAGAAACATTTTGGCGGAAGGATATGACAGTTTCGAACAGTTAAAATTTTATCTTATAGGAATGAGATTTTTACCCTGTATTTTAAAAGCGTTCCCGTTGTGCACAATATATTTCAGGTTAGAAGGCGAGATTTCTTCTATATTATTGTCAGGATGCCCAGTGAAAACAGCTATGTCTGCTATATTTCCAGGTGCAAGTAATCCCTTTTCAACCTCCCCAACACAAATAGCTGCCTGTGAGGTGGCAGAAGCCAGAGCTTTATCTGCCCCGAGATATTTGGAAAGAAGTTTTACTTCCATTGAATTATTGCCATGTCGGCTGTTCTCGGCCCCCACATAGTCAGTCCCTGCAGCAATTTTAAGTTCACAGTCTCTTGCAATTTCAATTTCCTTGGTCAAGTGTCTGTTAATTATATCTTCTCTGTTTACTTTTGATTTGCCCCTTATAAGCGGCATTAACCCCTCATATGGCATGTGCTCACTGGATTTTGTATAAACACTCATAGTTGGTACGTAATAGATGCCAGATTTCCTTATAAGTTCAGCAAGATTTTCAGTCAATCCTATACCATGTTCTATCGAGTCGACTCCTGCCTCGATAACATTCATTATAGCATCTTCTCCATATGCGTGTGCAGTAACCTTTAAACCGTTTCTGTGACCCTCCTGCACTATAGATTTCAATTCTTCCACTGTCAGATTTGGGATTGGTTTTCCTCCAGCAGCAAAACCTCCCGATGCGTATACCTTTACAACTGTGGCACCCTCCCTGACAATTTTTCTAACCGCTGACACACACTCCCATGGTCCATCACAGTAATATGAATATGAGAGACCTTTTGACATTTCAAGCGGGAGGTATTTAAGGTCGTCGTTTCCCCCTGTCTGTGCCAGTGAATGGCCCGCAGAAATAACTTCTGGTCCTAATATATCCCTTTCTTTCTCGGCCTGTGAAAGAAAACCACCGGCTTTACTCCCAAGGTCCCTTACTGTTGTAAACCCAGAAAGTAACAAGTTATGCATATCACTTACACTTCTCACAGATGCCAGTTCACTGGGAATAAGGTTCCATTCAGATATGTCCTCTTTTCTGCATCCAAAAAAATGCATATGAACATCAATCAATCCCGGCAAAATAGTCGCATGCTCACAGCTGATTGTTCTGATTGAGTCTAAAGATTTTTTGTCATCTGAAACATCAGAAATTATTCCATTTGCATCAATAGATACTATACCATTATCAATGACATTTTTACCATCGAATATTCTTCCAGAAAAAGATATTTTTTCCATGAATGTTAATATGATTCCCATTAAAATCAATTTTGATTTCAAATCTATTGAAAAATAATAGATTACGATGCCACGTTTCCAAAAATTAAAAGATGCTAAAATATTGAAGAGGACTCAGTAATGAGGATAACTCTGAATCCTAGTGATTAAGTAATGATATTAACGTTACCTATTCCTGGGTGAGATAGGCACATCGTGTTATAGAAAGGCCCTGCAAAAGGGCTTAAAACTAATTTGATTACTTAAGTCTATACAAGGTAATACACTAATGGAACTCTATTGCGCCAGAAGGTGGTTAGGTCATTTCAACAAAATTCTTGCTCTACTGCGCAATATAATTGAGATTTTCTGTATGCCCTAAATGGTTATACAAAACAATTGATTGAGAATCGCCAATTTTGTAGGTTCAATGAATAACAGAGGATGCCTAATAACCACGAAAAAGACCTATTTTAACCTATTGACACACGATTGAGAAATGCGTACTCATTTGTGTTAATGAAAACCTATTGACTTGGGATTCTCTAAGAAACCAAGTTTTTTTTGGATTCGTCTATAATCTGATGAAAAATAATATTCAGAAAAAAAGCTATTACATGAAGTTTAATAAAAAAAATATATAAAAAATTAGAATCAGAACCAACCTATGGCTCTGAATACGGCAGATACGTCAGCTACAACAGTAACACTGAAGCTAGGTACAAATGAGGTTGAGTTTCCATTACCTCCTCCCGGATATGATATGTATATCATGTTGTAGAAGTACCCATCAAAGGCATTTTGAACGAAGCCGTGAACGTAAGGTTGCACAAAGTAATATGTGTATGGCATTGGAAGCCAGACGTAAGCTGATAGATTATCCGTTATGTTGTATATCACCTTCATGTCTTTGATCTGTGTCGTGCTGTTCTGGAAATCAAGGTTTGTGAAGTAATTTTGTAATGTTGTGTTATTCACCCAAGCATCGTTTCCACCAAACGCTCCTCCTTGCTGTACATCGTATACCGGCATTAACTGCTGTCCCACTGGATCCGGATAGTCCGGAACCCATCCAAGGTCGATAAATTGCGGTGTGCTATTTACGCTGGTCCAAGAAGCTACTGTAGATTCTGTAATATATGAAGATTTAAATGTTAATCCTATTTTTGCGAAAGAAGATATTGCTACAGTTATCTGCGATGTTTCAACTGAAGTAGGTGGTGAAATTCCAGTTATAGTGAATGTGTGTGAACTCAGATCGGTTCCAGATGTGTTACCTATTTTTGATCCGTTTGGTAGTGTCACATAGAAGTTTTCTTCATGTCCCGCAAGTGTCAAATTCTGTATCGCCCCCGTAAGATCCATTGATTGCAACGGTGAATTATTTGGGTTATAGTAATTCTTACCGAACGATGGTGACAGTGGACCAATTTCATTGTACGCTTCAGGAGAGCCGTTGTAGTTGTTTGCGTATATATCAGACTGAGCAGTGTAATTGTTAGCGTCTATTATTGCCCTTCTGAAATGCAGATTGTTCGTGTAATTCATCTGGGTGTTCATTGAGAAATAGAATACTCCATCTATTGGAAGGGAATGCACCAAGTTTCCATTTGCTTCTGATGAATTATAGAACCCATTTATTATTGACTTAAAGCTACTTGGACCTACAACCGATATCATTGATGTGTTCTTATCAAAATCTTCCAGCCTGTCCGTATGACTGAGACCGTAATCTATGACGATTTCAGGTATGTGGGCTGGTTGAGCCACTGCAGGAACAGAGGAATGCCCCGTAGCCCAGTAGTTGGGCGTGTTTACTAATACAACATCGCTCAGTGATGGTCCTACACTTTTTATCATGTATGGGCCCGATCCTATTGCTCCATTATGATTGATATAACTGTTTTGACTATTATTAACAACCCCACCATGTGCGTCTATGTATGAAGGATATAAGATGGTCCCCCAACCTTCGCCTGCAAGATCCTGTTCCATATAGGGATACACAAACATTGCTTTTACTGTTAGATTATATTCAGAGTTGATTACTATAGCCTGTTGTGAATAGCTCATGACTTTCATGTTTGTTGCGTTGTAATTCCAGTGTGATAGCATGTAATCAAGTATGTTTGCAGCCTGTGTATATTGTGTTGTTAGATTGCCTGATAGTGTGTAACCTGCATTTGTAAGTGCTGCCCTAAGACCCCAAGGGAGAGCAATTCCTGTTGTACCATAATTTGTTCCATTAAACAGAATATTAGCGTAGTTAGATATGGATGGCCCCTGACCCATTACTATCACTCGGTATATGGAGAACCATACATCAGAGGCATTCATTGGTGCACCGTTTGTGAAATTCACATACGGTCTCATATCAAAAGTATAGTTCTGTTGGTTCTGAACATAAATATGATCAGCTAAAACAGGGATAACTTTATTGCTTGATCCATTGTACTCAACTAATCCCTGATAGAGCGCCGTAAAAAGTGGCCCATCAGTTGTAAAGAAACCAGATGCAGGGTCAAGATGATCAGGAGCGGCAGTCTGACTCGTATCAGTGAAAACGTGGGAAGTCGACGGGTGATACAATTCTATTACTGAAACCGCTGCCACAATCAATACTATGACTACAACAACTGAAACTAAAATTTTTGTGTTTTTGGTTGCCATTAATGGAGTATTTGAAAAGATGCATATAAATCTATTGGATCTTCGCAGATTGATCTTACCTAATTTACAAAGGTTAGAGCGGAATTTTTTTTAAGAGTTTTTATAGACACTAACGATGACAAATGGATATCAATCATTCCCTGAGTTTCTTCATATATTTGTTGAATAAAACCTCAAATTCACCATATACTTTTCCCACATAAACACTATTATCGAGCATTCTGAGCTGTGCAATAAGACCGGAAAGTCTCATTAATTCATTAATTATTGCATCCTCATTCTCTACATATTCCATATGTATTCTTGATTCTTCACCTTTAACTGAGGCAAGTTCTTTCATTAACTTAACTTTTTTTTCTCCATTATCAACTTCGATACCTCCACCTGCAGATCTTTTATCCTGTTTAAATCTTCTTCTAATTTCCGAATTTCTGCTTTCCTCTCTGTGTTCATTTTTTTCCATTCTTCCACCTTTTTAATCAATTCTGGGATGCTCAAGTCGGCTATATTCTTACTCAATTTATACCAAATTGATAATCACCTGTTGGAATATCTATTTTGTTAATACTTTAAAGTTATCAACAGTATGGTTTTCAATTCCCAAACCTTATATACACACCAAAGATGATAGGTTGTCTTTTTTAGACAAAAGGAAGTAATAGAATGGAAGGAACTACCAAAGTTAAAGACCTAACACCTTCCTCAAGACGAGTAAACGTTTTGGGAA
>JAKBRR010000017.1 GCA_021845325.1 Thermoplasmata archaeon | reverse complement strand
GACTGGTAAAAAGAAGTGTATTGTCATGCATATGCGTGGAACACCTGAAACAATGAACAGTCTTGTTGATTATGATGATCTAATTGCAGAAATTAATATGTTCTTTTTCGAAAGAGTTGGATCAATGCTGGACTACGGAATAAAACCAGATAGAATAATAATAGACCCCGGCGTCGGATTTTCAAAAACGTCAGAAGGAAATATGAGCTTAATTGCTAATGCAATTTCATTTAGTATTGGCCCGGAGGTACTCTTTGGAACTTCCAGAAAAAGTTTCATTGGTAAATTAACAGGTTCAAACGTTCATGAAAGACTGCCTGAAACCATAGCCACTTCACTGCATCTGGCTATGAACTCTGTAGATATATTGAGAGTACACGATGTTAATGAAAATAGAAATGCACTAATTATGCTTCAGCAGCTACTTCTTTAACATTGCAGGTTCTGCAGATTCCCTTTATAATTAAAGATATATCTGTTACCACATAATCTGGAGGCACGAGATTTGCCATAGCCTCTTCTGATATGGGTATATCGGTGATTTCGTTACACATAGTGCAATAGAAATTTGCGTGCGTTTCCATATTGCTTTCGAAAACCATTCTTCCGTTTATTTCAAATGCTTTTATTAGCCCTGAATCTGACAGAGCTCTTGTTATATTATAAATGGTAGAGATTGGAATTGTAGGCTCTGTTTTCATCAACTCCTGATGAATATCCTCTGCAGTAAAGTGACTGCCTGGATTGGCCACAACATATCTCATCACCTGCATTCTCTGCGGTGTTATTTTTAATCCTGAATCCCTTAGTTTCTCACTTAAATCTGTCATCAATTTAACATTAATTATCAAATAGTATAAAACAGTTTATAATTATATGTTAGCATATACCCTCCGTTAAGGATGATAGAAAGAGTCAGAGGCTTTAGAGATTCCTATCCGGAGGACATGCTCCCAAGGCAAAAAATGTTCGATGTGATGAGAGAAACCGCAAGGAAGTTCTATTTTTCACAGATTGAAATTCCTTCACTGGAATATCTGGATCTTTATCGTGTAAAGTCTGGTGAAGAACTTTTAACCCAGACATTCTCCTTCACAGACAAAGGCGGCAGAGAATTAACAATGATACCGGAAGCTACACCTTCTGTTGTGAGAATGCTTACATCCCGAAAAGATCTTAAAAAACCGGTAAAATGGTTCTGCTTACCTAAATTGTGGAGATACGAGGAACCCCAGTCAGGTAGATCAAGGGAACATACACAATTTAACGCTGATATTTTTGGAGACGGTTCAGTGTATGCCGATGCTGAAATTATAGGTCTGGCTTGCAGTACACTTGATAAACTGGGCCTTTCCGGCAAATACAAAGTTAGAATAAACGACAGAATGTTAATGGAAAAACTTCTCAGTGATATTGGAATTTCAGATATTTCCAGGGGATATTCACTTATAGATCATTATAGAAAATTGAGCGCAGAGGAATTTAAAAGTCAGTTGCTGGAATTATGCGAAGATAAAGAGAAAGCAGACTTTCTTCTTCAATTATTGGGAAAAGAAATCAAATTAGATCAGCTTGGTTCAAAATTCCCTGAAAAATTCAAAAAAGAGAACGAGGAAATTATTTCAAGGCTTATAAATACAGGTAAACTTGTCACTAAATTTACTGATGCCGAACTTGTCTACGACGCATCTGTTGTAAGAGGGCTTGGATATTATACAGGCATTGTCTTTGAAGGATTCGATATAGCCGGAGAATTCAGATCCATTTTTGGAGGTGGCAGGTATAACAATCTGGGCCAACTCATTGCCGGTACACAGGTTGAAGCTGTGGGTTTTGGTATGGGTGATGCGGTTCTTGAACTTCTGCTGAAGAAAAATAACCAGTGGGAGTTGACTGAGAAGGAAAGCAGTTTTGGGGTTTGTACCGTAGGGGATGAGGCAATATTTACTGCCTATGAATTAGCTACAAAAATCAGGCGATTGGGATATGCAGTTAATGTTGATACTTCACAGGCATCGCTATCTAACCAGCTTAAGAAAGCCGCATCAAACAGCTTGACCCATACCATAATAATTGGACCTAAGGAATTAAGGGATAACGTATTAACAATCAGGGATATGAATTCTGGAAAGCAGTTAACAGGAAAGATGGAAGATTTAGATAATCTCATTAAATCCATGGCTTCTTAACAAATACAAGAGCTAGAAAACATCGGTCGTGCTTTATTTTGTTAATTGAAGAACCAGCTTGACTATGGATTGAAGTTTATATTCCAATTTTTTCATATTAAATTCATCAGAGCACAGGAATACCTTCACTGTAATCATAAGGCTTTTGTAGTGCAAAGAAATCAACCGTCGTCAGGATTAAATTTTGTTCAGTCGTGATTGACAAAATTTGCTCATCTGTCATATCCCGATCAACCTGAAACATATGGTTAGGGGGCTGTAGCTTAGCATGGTGGAGCACCCGGCTGATAACCGGGAGGTCACCGGTCCGAATCCGGTCAGCCCCATTTTACTAATATAATATAGTTAAGAAAAAATTATGATTTTCATCCAGTGTTTATTAATACATGAAACATAAACAGGAAAAAATTCACTTAGATTAAAATATAAATATGGATTTACTCGAAATGATACCTCTTGGTTTTCTCTTAATTCTCGCCATTCTAATTGCGTTCTTTCATATGCTCGCACCAGATCATTGGATTCCACTGACATCGCTTTCAGCAAAAAGAGGGTATTCTCGCACTAAGAAATATGGTATGGCTACATTGATTGGCGGGGGTCATGCAACTATATCCGGAGCCATTGGTCTACTCTTTCTATTCCTTGGATTCACGTTTCTCAGGGCGGATGTCTATGAGCTAATATATATTTCAATTGCATTGCTCATTGTAGTTGGTTTATACTTCATAATAAACGGATATGGAGAATCAAAAGAATCTAATAGACATGTTGAGAATTCAATCATTGCGGTCAGTGTTTTCCCGGATTTTGCCATTATACCCATAATGGTTTCAGCTTCAGAATACACTCTTCCATACGGATTGCTGATTTTTATTGGATTTCTTATATCCAGCATATTGTCCATAAATGCAATCATGTTCCTCAATTCAAAGACTGTTGGGAAAAGGATGTCTGAAATGAAACCTGAGAACCTTGATTACGTGATTGGTTTTCTTCTCCTGGCTACTGCCTTGATTCTGCTCGTATTTCCCTCGTTTTGAAATTTTGATTTTTTACCTGTTCTTAAAGTGCTTTTTTATTCCTTTTTGTGCTGCATCATATGAGATTAATGCGCACCTCTCTCTCGCTGGCCCGAGTTTCAAACCCAGATTCGCCAGTACCTCTTCCTTGCTTGTATGTTCTATTTCATCCCTGGTCTTTCCCATTAGATTTTCCGAAAGGATTGATGCAGCAGCAGTACTGATTGAGCATCCTCTGGTTATATATTTTATATCCACTAAAATTTCTCCTTTAAATTTCATATCAAGGACTATGGTATCTCCGCATGTTGGATTTGTCTCTATTATTTCCACATCATGTTCTGGAATTCTACCGAAATTTCTAGGTGTTCTGAAATGTTCGTCCAGAATCTCACTATTGATATATTCGTCTGCAGTCAAAATCCAAACCTCTTAATGCTGGCACTTATGGCCTCAAACAGTTTTTCAACATCTTCACGTGTGTTATACACATAATATGATGCCCTGGTAGTAGCCGATACTCCAAGATCTTCTGTCATTGGCATGGCACAGTGGTGCCCCGATCTCAATTCAACTCCATAGGTTTTATCAGCCATTGAAGACAGATCATGCGGATGTATTGCATGTACCTTCACGGATATGTTCTCTGAACTGATATTTTCCTTATCAAATTTTGGTATTTCCCCAATGTTAAAAGCATATATTCCGGCTCTTTTTTGTATGTTTCTGGTTCCATATGATATTAGATCCCTGATGTTACTCTCCTCTTCTTTCTTCAGCGTATAGGAAATCAGATCCTTCTCATGATTTCGTACATTGGACATTCCTAAATTCCTGAGGAAATCTATTGCTGCAGAAAAACCGATGGCACCTTCTATATTTGGAGTTCCAGCCTCGAATTTTATTGGTATATCCTCACAGGTGAAATTTTCCTTTGTGACTGTCCTGATCATTTCTCCTCCTCCCATGAATGGCGGGAGCTCCTCCAGTGATTCCTCCTTACCGTAAAGGCATCCTATACCCGATGGTCCCAGCATTTTGTGTCCGGAAAATGCAAGGAAATCACAATCCATTTCCTTGACGTTTACTGGCATGTGCGGTACGCTCTGAGCACCATCAACAATCATAACTGCACCTGCATCATGAGCTATTTTAGATATTGGCTTAATATCATTGATATTTCCTAATATATTTGAACATTCAGTCAGGGAAACAATCTTTGTATTACCTGATATTAAGGGGGAAAGATCTTCAGGAGTAATTGGTTGGTCGTGCCTGGAATTTATGAATTTTAATCTTACTTTTTTTCTTTCTTTCAGCATCTGCCATGGTACAATATTAGAGTGATGTTCACTATTGCTCAGAATAATCTCGTCGCCTTCTTTCAATCTGCTGCCAAGAGAGTGGGCAAGAAGATTCAGCGCTTCAGTTGTATTCCTTACAAAAACTATTTCCCTGTCTTTTGCACCGATGAATTTACCGATATTCTCCCTGGAATGGTTGAACATCTCGGTTGCTTCTTCGCCTAACCTGTATACCCCCCGGTGAACATTGCTGCAATGATTCTCATAAAAATCCATTACCGCATTAATTACCTCATACGGCTTCTGTGTTGTTGAAGCATTATCCAGATATACAACCTTTTCTGCGTCTAATTTTTTGAAGATAGGAAAATGTTCCCTTACCTCATCAAATTTCATCTATTATCAGCTCGTGGGCAAATTTATCCACCATTTCCGTGAATTTTGCATTATTCGCCCTTTCGATCATAGAGCCTACAAAACCAGCAGAAATCATAGATTTTGCATCCTTCTCTGATATTCCTCTGCTCCTAATATAAGTTAGCTCTTCTTTGTCTATGGAGCTTATTGCCGATCCATGTTTTGATCTGGTATCATTGTTTTTTATCATTAATGCAGGCTTTGAATTAGCATAACCAAGCTTTGAAAGAAGAACAATTCTTGAATCATAAAATCCGGTCGATTTGGTACTTTCCAGTTCTATATCAATATTACCGCGGTGAATTGTTGAACTCTCTCCGGTGACAACACCCCTGACATGAATATCAGCATTAGTGTTTTTTCCAACCTGAAAACTGCTGTCCCTTATATCTATCTTCTGTTTCCCTGAACTGAAACTTACCCCAAAAACCTTGTAGTCTGACTGATCGCCCATCTGATTTGATTCGTTTTGAAAAAGGACCTTCCCTGATCCATGATTTATGTGATATATTGTCCCAAGGCTGTTCTTTTCCCCGAATGTTTTGATATATGTGATATCGAACACACCATCTGCCTTATCCTGCAAATAGTGGTAATCCAGAGTCGCACCCTCTTCAAGATAAAAGTAAATGTTTCTACCCTGAACACCGTTACCTGAGCCCTCACTTGTCCTGATATCAGAGAGAATCAGCTTTGTGTTCCTTCCAACCCATACAAAATCTTTCTGTGATCCAGATTCTGCAGCATTTATTGTAGATTCTATGCTTATGGAAAGAGATATATCCTGTTGAGTTTTTATAAATAGACCATCCTGCCATGATGAATTGATAAGGTGTTCTTCCCTTTCGTTCCCGAAAAATGATTCTATCTTGTTTCTTATTTGCGGAGATCTGGATAGAACATTTGATAAATGATCCATGTCGAAGTGGGCAGAATTTCCATTTCTCTTAGTAAAGTGATTCCCTGAAACAGTTATATCTGCCGCTGAATTTGATTTGTCAGTTTTTCCTGTGGAGTAGTTACCTGTGGCCATTTTGACAAGTTCTATGTCAGTAACTTCCACGTAGTCTTTTACTGTGGGGCTTTCCTTGTAATCTCTGACTGGAGATTTCAGGAATCGCAGCATTGATTCCTTTCGATAATCGAAGGATGGATCACTGATTTTTGATTTGAGAATGTCTGAATACGCTTCCATTGAAGATCATCCTACTGCGCCCATTTTGGACATTTCCATCTTGATAAGTCTGTTCATCTCAATGGCAAATTCCATGGGAATTTCCCTCATTACGTCATCCAGAAAACCGAGCACTATCATGGAGCTTGCTTCGTCTTCAGAAAGACCTCTTGATCTCAGGTAGGTTAATTCTTCCGTTCCAATTTTCCCAACACTTGCTTCGTGGCCAAATGTTGCTGTTGGCTCATATATTTCATCGTGCGGGAATGTATATGATGCAGATTCGTCGTTTATGAGAAGAGCATCGCACTGAACGTGGCTCTTTGATTCAATCGCACCCTTATTTATCCTGAGAAGACCTCTGTAAATTGCCTTTCCATCCTCTATACTGATACTCTTGGCAACAATTTTACTTGTTGTGTATGGAGCAAAGTGAAGTGCCTTCGCTCCTGTGTCTTTAACTGTACCCGGACCGGCAAGCGAAATGTTAAGGTTAGAAGCTGATGCATGCGGGCCCCTAAGATATGATGACGGATAAAGCATTGTAACCTTAGAACCCAATGATCCTCCAACCCATTCCATCTGGCCATTCTCCTCTACCCATGCCCTCTTTGTTGGCATGTTGTAAACACTTTTTGACCAGTTCTGAACACTTGTATATCTAGCCTTTGCATTCCTGTTGACATATATTTCAACTATTGCACTGTGAAGTGAGTTCTTGTCCCATCTTGGTGCTGTGCATCCTTCAATGTAATGAACGCTGGAACCTTCATCAGCCACTACTATTGTATGCTCAAACTGACCTGTACCCTCGTTATTCATCCTGAAATAAGTCTGAAGCGGCATGTCAATATGCACACCTTTTGGCACATATAGAAATGATCCTCCGCTCCACACTGCTCCGTTCAACGCTGCAAATTTGTTGTCGGTTATTGGTACAGCCTTGCAGAAATATTGCTTTACAAGATCAGGGTGTTCTCTGATAGCACTGTCCAGATCCATGAAAACCACTCCTTTGTCTTCCCATACTTTTCTCAGGGAGTGGTATACTCCTTCACTTTCATATTGAGCGACTGATCCAGCCAGGTATTTCTGTTCCATTTCTGGAATTCCAAGCTTTTCGAAGGTATCTTTTATCATTTCCGGTACATCCTCCCAACTGTTAGTGTTACTGTCTCCCGGCTTGTTGTAATATGAGATATTTTCCCAGTCTATTCCAGAAAGATCCGGACCCCATGTTGGAACTGGTTTAGCCTCAAAAATCTCCAGAGCTTTCAGTCTGATTCTTCTCATCCAGTCCGGCTCGTTCTTTATATCAGAAATTTCCTCTACGACCTTTCTGTTCAGCCCCTTACCGGTCGTATATTGTGGTTTAAATGAATCCTTGAATTCCCAGTCACTCTTCTTTGAAGTGATATTCTTTACACTTTCCAGCAGTTTTTCTATTTCTTCATCCTTACTCATGTTTTGTATTTCCATTTTAATTACCTCTTATCCAGTCATATCCTTCATTTTCAATCCTTAGAGCCAGCTCCCTGTCTCCTTCCCTGGCAATTTTACCATTCATTAATACATGAACAAACTGAGGATCTATTCTCTTCAGAATTCTCTGATAGTGCGTCACTATTAGAAAAGCTGTCTGGTCATTGAAGAATTGCAGAATTTCATCAGATATAAGACCCAGCGCATCTACATCCAGGCCGGAGTCAATTTCATCCAGGATAATGATCTTCGGTCTCAATATGACCATTTGAAGAATTTCCAGCCTCTTTCTTTCTCCACCCGAAAAGCCATCATTTACTGATCTTGACATGAATGATTCATCAAGTCCAACTTTCTTAAGGTGAGAGGAGACCAGTTTATAGAAATCGTTAACTGAAAGTTTTTCCTCCGGATGAAGGTTTTTATAAGCAGTCCTGAGAAAAGCAGATAGCTTTACCCCTGGAATTGCAACAGGGCTTTGAAAAGCAAGATACAAACCTGCCCTTGCCCGTTCCTCAGGATATTTTCCAACGAGTTCAACGCCATCAAGCTTTATTGACCCACCGGTAATCTCATAATTGGGGTGTCCAATGAGAACATTTCCGAGAGTGCTTTTGCCTGCACCGTTTGGACCCATCAGAGCATGAATTTCTCCACCTCTTACAGTAAGATTGACATCTTTGAGGATTTCCTTTCCCTCAACTTTTGCACTTAGATTCTTGATTATAAGCTCAGTCATTATCCACATGATTGATTTTTTCTATTTAAACACTTTCTTATGTTTAAACTTGGTAAAGTACTTATATACAGATCATATTATGAGATATAATGGAAAACCATCTTGCAGTTGAAGGTCTCCTGGGAGAGATGAAAAACAATATTCTGAATTTATTGGGAGAATCAGAGCGAAGCATGGCCGAACTTTCAGAACTTCTGTCGATAAATAAAACTGCTGTTAAAGAACACATGGATTCCCTTGAGAAAATGGGATATGTAAAGGGATTTTTTAAGAAAGCGAAGAGCGGAAGGCCTTCGAAGAATTATGAAATTACAGATAAGGGGCTTGATTTATTTCCCAAAAAATATGCAGAACTATCCACAATACTTCTCGATGAAATTCAGAAGACCCTTGGTCAGGATCAGCTGAACATTATCCTGGGAAAAGTGGCTGACAGGATGATCCACCAGGCAGGATTTTCTGATCATGATAATAACCTGACTACAAGAGACGAAAAGGTTGAAAAACTGAAGAATTTTGTCCAGGCATTGAACAGGATGGGATATTATGCCAGAATGGAAATAGATGGGGATACCGTGAGGATTATCAGGCATAACTGCATCTTTTATGAACTTGCAAGGACAAATAGCAAGATTGTTTGTGGCGTTCTTGGAACAAACGTTATTGGTGAATCTGGAGAAAAAGATTTTAAAATAACAGAGAGATTTTCCGACGGCGGAAATAAGTGTGTTGTTGAAGTCGGAATTTAAATAGAGATAAATTCTAATCTGAACTTTGACTTATTGATAATAAAGTTATTGCAGACTATGTTGTGACTTTATATCTGCTTTTTATTAGTATATCCAAGAGCAGATAGTGTAATTTTTTTTTAAATTCTTCTGCAGATGTACGATATTTAGTATTGACATTTTAAATTGATTTCGTATCCTTATATGTGCATTCTCACACAAAATTGTGTACCACTTCCTAATACAGACTCGATCATAAAAAGCAATTAATTCAATGAATTAAATTTGGAACAGAATAATTTATAGAAACTTTTATTTCACTTTCCCAATAGGCTGAAGGATATGAAAGAAGAGATAAGTTCAGGTATCATAATATTCAGAAACAGAGGTAAAATAGAATTTCTTTTTCTTCAAAGAAGAGAGGGCTTCCTCGACATGCCCAAGGGGCATGTTGAAAAGGGGGAAAGCGAACTCAATGCTGCAAAAAGAGAAGCGCTTGAGGAAACAGGTCTTTCTGTTAATCCTGTTGATGGTTTCAGGGAACTTCAGCAGTATTGGTATACATACGAGGGTGAAAAAATATGGAAAAAGGTATCTCTCTATCTTGGAATAGTTTCAGAAAATGCTGAAGTACGCATATCAAATGAGCATACCGGTTTTGTCTGGCTGTCGCTTGATGACGCTTTAAAAACACTGTCTTTCCAGAATCAGAAAGAGATAATCAGACAGGCCTATGACTTCATTATAAAAAATCACATGGACAAATAGTTGCATTAGAGAAAATCTAATATGTAATTGAAATAAACTGTCATGGTTCTGATATCTCCTTCCATAATCTCCAGTAAACTTGCAGAACTTGGAGAACAGATTAAACAGTCAGAGGCTGCTCATGCGGACATGTTTCATCTTGATGTCATGGACGGTCATTTTGTCCCTAATCTCACCATGGGCCCGGACATGGTCAAAGCGATTAGAAGTGTTGCTACGGTTCCTCTTGAGGTTCACCTTATGCTTGAGAGACCGGATAAATACTGGAAAAAGTTTTCAGATGCCGGCGCTGACATATTCCTGATTCATTATGAATCAATGTGTAATATCAGGGAAACCTTTAAAGAGATTGAAAATTCAGGGAAAAAATTTGGCATTGTTATAAATCCTGATACTCCGTTCTCAAAGATAGAGCAGTATCTTGATGGTGCCCATATTGTTCTAGTAATGTCCGTATATCCAGGATTTTCTGGACAATCGTTCATTGAAATGAGCCTAAACAATGTTAAGGAAGCAAGAAAATTTATTGATAAGAATGGTCTGAATACAATGATTGAAATAGACGGCGGTATAAACGATGTAACTGGAAAAAAGGCTTTGGATGCCGGAGCAAATATCCTTGTGTCCGCTTCATATATCTATGGCGGAAATATTGCCGAGAGAATTGAAAAGCTTAGATCACTCTGATCGCAAGTGATTGCATGTAAAGTTTTCATATTTCAATTAAGACTCTTCCATCCCTCACAGTTTCATAATAAGCTATTGCCTCCCTTATTTCTTCGAGCTTGAATTTTCTGGCCACAGGAACTCTAAACTGGTTGGTATCCATTATTTTAAGAAGTTCCATCAGATCATTCCTTGTTCCTCCTGTGCTCCCAACTATTTGAATTTCCCTGGTATATAGTGTGGCGATATCGAGATTTGTTTCCTTTCCTGTAAGAACACCAAAAGAGACAAGAGACCCTCCCTGTTTAACATGGCTTATGGAACTTTCCCAGAATCTTGAGCCAAGTGAATTGACTACGATGTCGAAGGACATTGCCTCTGGTATCTCATCCATAAGAAATGTCTTGAGGACACCATAATCCCTGACCCATGTTTTTCTGGATACCCCGTAAACTCTCAATCCCATGATCCTTGCTATCTGAGCGGCAAAGATTCCTGTGTTTCCAGATGCTCCATAAATAAGTATGCTCTTTCCGGCTGAGGCATTGGCCTTTCTCAATGCATGATATGCTGTGAGTGCACCTATGGGTATTGACACGGCAATGTCATCGGGAATTGAATCCGGTATTTTTACAACATTCTTCTCACTAATCAATATCTTTTCCGTAAGACCGCCATTTGTCATAACGCCCCATAGACCACCATTATAACAGAGGTTCTCCCTCCCGGAGAGACAAAGGTCGCAATTTCCATCAAATATCCTGTTATATACAATTACCCTGTCTCCTTTCTTTACCAGTTTTCCGTCGTTAAGAACTTCCCCAAGAATCTCTGAACCCGGTATATGAGGAAAGGGCTTTACCGAATACACCACCTTTCCATTTATAAGGTTATATTCCAATGGATTAAACCCTGCCAGCTTCACCTTAACAGAAATATCTCCATCGTTCATTTCAGGCTCTTCAATTTCATCCAGCTTCAGATTTTCAACCCCTCCCGGACTGTGAATTCGCGCAGCTAACATGAATGTATAGTGCTTGTGAGGGATTTAATATTAACCGTTAACGGTACTCATGATTATTTCATTCATTCAACGAAAAAAGTCTCTATTTCTTTCCTGACATCAATAAATTCCCTTAATCCCCTGAGATAATCCTTAAAAATTTCTGCCCTCTCATCAAGAATTAATGCAACGCCCCGGTCATCAACATTTCGTATAAGTCTTCCTATGGTTTGTCTCATTTTAACCAGCGTTGGAAAAGTTACAGCATAATCCCAGCCTCTTCCATACAAATGATCATAATATGCCATTATGGTTCTCTGTTTCACATCAGGTTTTGGATATGGAATACCAGCCAGAATAACTATTTCCAGA
>JAKBRR010000016.1 GCA_021845325.1 Thermoplasmata archaeon | reverse complement strand
TTCCTCTAGCTTCCCCCTTTCCTGAGGTATGAGGAACACTGTTCTGCATACCTGGCACTCAAAGGCTGCTCTGTAAAGTCTAGGTAGAACCTCCGTATTCTTCCTTACAATTCCATTGAGGCTGATGAACTTGCCAATATCCGGGCTTCTCAGGTTTCTGATCTCTCTCCGTTGATTTTCATCCTCTGACAGATCTGTAATTCTCAGGTTTATTCTGGATACCTGACCATGCTCAGGGTGGACCAGATCATACAGCACTTCTTCACCAGACTCCAGATAAAGTTCCGGTTTTTCCAGCAGACCCTGTGAGAAACCAGGATCACTTCCAAATCTAGAAATGTCGCTGAATGACACATAAACGGACTTTTCCTCAGGGTAAACCCTGGACAGACGGTTTATTTTTCCAAGGTATCCGTATTCTGAGAAAATCCTCGACCAGCTTTCCTTGATCTTCTGCCGGTCATCCTGAACTGATGATAGCATGTTATGTTAGACTGTATTTCCAGAGTTATTAAATTATTGTTGAAGTTGTAAGTGTGATATAAGATTTAAAAATCATCTGGAATCTTCTCTCACTCTGAAGCAAGCGGATATTGAAGGTTAATTGATGTCAAAGTGAAATACGCCTCAAAAAGATTATAATACGCTGGCACCATTTCCGCACATTGCCGTCGTAGCTCAGCCTGGTAGAGCGCGTGCTTGGTAAGCACGAGGTCGCGGGATCGAACCCCGTCGGCGGCTCTATTCCAACATTACGAAGCCACACTATGAAATCTAAGTTCCTTTAATGAACAGTAACGGAATCAATAAATAACATATAACCCTACATAGGGTGTATTTCTGAAGCAGGTAGTGAAGAATCCTATGCTCAACTAGAGGTTTCAGGGGACTTTAGGGAAAATTATAATAATTATTGCGCAGTTTCAAGATTTTTTGGAAATACTTGGTAAAATAAATCTGTGCAATTGGTGTGTCATAATCTCCCTTAACCTGCTGAATATAATTATGGAATAATTCGTTCTTGTTTAGTTAATCCGGTGTAATATTATCTCAATTCTTTCAAGAGGTTGAAAGAACTTCTGCAATTTGCTATCAGTTTATTGAAGAATTTCTCGAAAGGAGCATTCTCGTTTATCTGTTTCACCCGTTGAGCAGAACTTCATAGTTTGTCAGAAATGATGGGTCTTTAAGATGCCCGAATCATCTTCACAAGAGGATTGATTTTAACCTTAAGACCATCCTTCTAAGTCAATATATCGCTCTGAATACTATACTTATTGCAATTATGTAATAAAACTTGGTGACTCATTTCACGAGGGGTTTCGCAAAATACTTTATTTTAAAAATTTATTCTTAATGTATAAAGTCAGCGGACCAAATAGTGTATGGTTGGATACATCAACTACTGCTATCTTTAACCCGGGGATAGAGATACTTATTGATTCTTGATAATTGTCCATTGCTGCGAAATCGACATGATTTAAATTCATAATTCCCTTTAGCTCTTCTTTAATTACCGCATCGGAAGGATACCGAGTTGCGCGAAAAATAACTCCATTTGCCCAAAGAAGTCTTAATGTTGAAATTCCTGACTTGGAGGCCCCTTTGGACAAACTTTCACCAAGTTCTTTTGGCGAATTAAATTTGAGTGCACTTCGAAATATTATTTTATCATAAGGAACAAATTCCACATCTACCATAAGTCATACCTCTCCAGATAGCAAAGGCTATTCTAATAATAATTCGTCTGGATCGCCTTCGTCAAATGAATCTTCAATGTATCCAGTACTTGTTTCGAGCCTCACAAGAAAATTATTGTTTAAAGAATTCTTATAATTAATCAGATTTCTATCCAACATATTTTTGGGGTGCCTTTCTTCGAAATCTTCTAAGTATTCAGACATGGCATCTTCCATTATCGAGCTACCTTGTCGATCGTCAAGAACTGCATAAGCTAACAAAGTTAACGCAATGAAACTTTTGCTCCTAGAAACAACTACATATGAAGGGTGTTTTTTGTTTTTATTTGTTTTGCGTAGTAATCCAATTCCTTCCAACCTTACAATTGCATCTTTAACCGATGGCATTGAACTCTCCGTAAGTTTAGAAAGATCAGATTGGCTATATGTAGACGTCGGGTCCGCCACAAGTTCTTGCAAAACCCTAACAATTACGCTATTTCCTAGCAAGCCACCAAAAGGCATTTCAATGGAGTCATTGTCTCCAAATGTTTTAGACATTAATACTTCAATGAATTAGGATAAAAAAATCTTTCTATTGTAAATTTTTTCTTACTAATTGCACATTTTGCCTTTTAGCGATATCTATGAGACTTTTGACCGTGATGCCAAAGCATCTTACCGTATGATCGTAGTATGTTATATGCGGCGACGGTATCTTCCACAACAATAACCTCACCACGCCCATCATTCTTTACGGAAATTAAACATTGATATTTCGCAATAAATATGTCAGCATCAATGTGTTTTCCGTTGCATTTGAGTTTAAATTTTTTATAGGAGACTGTACCACCAAATCTCAATAGAATAGATAATATCTCAAGTTCAGAGTCTGTTGAGTTACAAACTGACAATACTGTTACCCCTTAATGAATGTTTGATTTCACATAAAATAATTATCAGTTTAAAATTATATCGTTGTTTTCGGCAGTGATTGTATGTGCCAGTAACATTCGGTGGAAAAATTACCATAAATATATGCTCGTGAGATCACACCTTCCTAAAGGTAGGCGCATAAAAACAATAGATCGATGTTAATCTTCTCCATATCTAAACCATAAGAATACCATCACTTTATTAAAACCCGTTAAAGTATACTGGAAATAGATAATGAAACATCTAATATTTCTTTCACTATGTCTCGTATATTTTTATTCTCACGTTCTGGCATTATTCCTTGACTTCGTAACCCCTCTTCAATTGATTTTAACACTGCATTTTTCCCTAAGCCTGAAATTTGACTGTATATTTTTAGGCAGAGTTCTGTTGTGGAGCCTGCTGAAAACTGTTCACACAGATATATGTTAATTTTTTTCTTCGTTTCTTCAGCCATGGCATCATTTCTAGAAAGAATAGAGTCTTCTGGAATGTTAGGAATCACATTCATGATTCCTCCATAGTCTGAATCAATTATAGCAGCAACCAGATCAGAAATCCCTATCTTACCAAGTTTCCTTATATTTGTAATGGCATAAAGGGCGGCTAATTTTTCCTTAGGCAAAACTTCTTCAGCCAAATTTCTTATGGCGATATAGGGAGAAATCTCATTCCCTTGGGTATCCATAATTACTGATGTCATCTGAGATGAGGCAGACACTTTTGTCAGATATACCGGGTAGTCACTGTGGTGTCTCTTCCTTAGTGCTGCTCTAACAACTTTTTCAAACTTAGATGAAAAATCAGAAAATGTCATGTTTTCAGGTATAATACCAATTCTAGTGTAGGTACCAGCAGACGTAACCTTTATGAGATTATTGAATGATTCATCTCTTTCGCCAATAGCTATTTCTCTTTCTGCCTCTATGAGTTCCACAGAATCGGATATGGTAGATATAACTGGCACTGTGCCTGAACCTTTACTGGGCACTGTTACTAAATATGATTCTATAAGGTTTCCAGATAGCATTCTTAGTATCTGTTCCCTCCCTATTCTCTTCTTGAAAATTTTTGCCATTATTAAATCGATTTTTGGATAATTCTCTTTAGATTGAATTTTTTTATAATCCGTCATAATTTGTTTCATCATTGGAGACATAAGTGAAGGCAAATATCTTATGAACTGGCCCTGGAGTAACCTAGAAACAAATTCCGAATAGACAGGGTCTTTTTCATCATTGGCATCACGAAACTTTACGGCATCAGATATCGTCGATAGTCTATTCTCTGGCAAAGATTCCTGAGATATGTTAATAAACTTGTAAAGAGCTAGCAGAGCATCCTTCATTTCCAAGACTTGCTTATTTACTGTTGCTGCTTCTGGAGAACTTACTTCATTGAAGAAGATTAGTAGAAGAATGGTATGAAATATGTTTTTATCCTGAATTTTCTCTGGAGTAACGACCATTTTCTGGGAGAATTTTATGTACTTATCTAATACCTTAGATTCCGGTTCAAATGCTAAACGTAACAGTTCGTTATTAAACTGTAACTGCTTAATCTGATAAGGAAAATTATTGTTTTTAAGGTACTCTAAATATTGACCCTCAAATGCAATGATTTTTTCAAGCGAACTCCCTCTCCTAGTCAGTTCTCCCAAGTTAAACTCTTGCAAACTGGCAATTATTCTTGAGAAATTTTCTTCAGAAAAGTTTAAGGTTTTAAAATTGTGTTTAAGCAAAAATCTACTCAGGCCAATTAATGCAACTTCATCTTCTAAAATCCCCTTAAAACAATTCCTTGTGATTTCTTCATTCCAAGTACTGTAGTAGAGGAGCTTAATGGTCTCTCTGCTTGCACCAATTCTTGAAGATAGAAAATTAAGATATTCGTTCTCAAAATTCAAGATACTTTCTGGTATAAAGTCCCTAGATACTATCTCAGGATAATCTATTTCGAAAGCGTCAAGGAAACGGCTAAATCTATTTATATACGATTGAAGCATATTCATTTTATTCTCAAGTTTTAGCTTTAACTTCGATAATGAGAACGCATCCATTTCAGCTATTGCATCAGTCATGATCTTCGAAACCCATTCTTCTGGATATTCGAATTTGATTGTAATAGTCTCGTTGAAAATTAGGTAGTTTACTAGAGGCTTAATACTACCTTGCTTCTTAAGCTGATTCAACAAATTGGTATTTTCGTCTTCTATATTTACCGCTTCGAAGTAAAAAAGCTTAAAAATTAACGGGTCTATCAACTTGCAAACATCTACCTGTTCGGCAATCCTATCAATCCAGAGTGAGCTAGGTAGATGATCTCCGTTAAACTCTTGAATGTATTTTTCAAGTGCATTAGGGAGCTCAAGATTATATCTAATTAGCGCACGTTTGAGGCTCTCCTTGAAAGTTTGTAGATCTTTAAGGTATTCTAGGGATTCCCTGTAAAGACGCCCTAAGGATGAAAACGTTATTGATGCTTCAACTACTGATTTAATGCCAGCAATTACTCTTCCTTTGAATTCAGAGAATATAGAAAATGCATTATTCTGCAGTTCAGATCCAAACATTTTGGAATGCAGACTGCCAACATCAGTAATACTATCCTTTATCCGTTCGCTATTCCCCCTTAATGTTTTCCATTTGGTGTTTGTGAAGAAATTATAGGCCAGAAAACCATAAGGAATAAACGCAAGGACGTTAGCGAAAATGAATATCTTGTCTGAACTAATGAGTTTCAGAGTCAAAACATCGGCAACAAGTTGAGTGACAGCAACTGCTCCTACGATTATTAAAGCCCTATTTCTCAATGAATTTAAAATCTCATAAGAGTCTTTCATGTCGTTAACTGCACTAGTTTGTTTCTTAAGAATAAACTCGAATGAATTGTCGAGCTTAACCGGCAAATCTTGAAATTCATCTGATAATCTTGAAAGTTCTGAAGTTAGTCTTCCAGAGGCATTTTCAACCTTTTCTCCAACTATTACAGGTGAGATTCCTGGATCTTTTACATTTTCTGGGTCCAACAACGCATGCCCCTTTATTTAATGGATTTTTTTAAAAGACACCAGCAAATCCTTTTCAGGTTAACCTCCGCTGAAACAGATTCTGAGTTGGCGTCATTGTTATTGTAGGATTCTAGCACTTCATTTGCTTTGGATAAAAGGTTTCCGTCTTTCATAGCTTTGTATAGGGTTGTAACCACAGTCTGCCTTGCCCTCGCACTGTTGAATATTGCTGACAGTCTAATTCCTTCTGGTCCAGACTTCTGCAACTCTTCGTAAATTTCTCTTTCCTGCTTAGTTGTGCCAATTTTCCTCCCCTGCTGAATATCCTTGACGCTTCGTTCAGTTTCTATTTTATTTTTTAGCCATGATTTCAGGGACTTAAAGTGAGTCATCATCTCCTTGTAATCAATTGTCTCTCCTCTATTATCATATCCCCCTTCCAGCATTATGTTTATGATCTCATTGGGACTTTGTAAAATTTCCTTCCCTTCATCAAAAAATTTCAGCATCCAGTAATAATTTCTACCTTCCATGAACAGTATAAAGAGGCCATTCCTGCTTGATTGCTTATATGCACCAATCCCTATAGGCAGGTCCTGGAGCCATTTCTCTCCTTTATTGTTGATGATCGCTGCAAGTGTTTCTATGGGGTCTTTTGTGAACTGCTCAACTTTTTCCATTAACACATCAAGGACCTTTGGGTCATTTCTCGCTATAGCTTCCTGTATCCCAAAGTCTCTTGGCGATGCATCCTCCCCAAGAGTGGTGGAGTCTATTCCTATCGTATTGCTGATCAAATCGATCCTCTTGTACAATTTTCTCATTAGCTTAAGGAAGTGGGAAAGGCTCTTTGGATCATCCTCATTACCATTCACAGGCAGGATATTGACTAGGTATACATCTTTGTAGGTTGAACCTATTCTGTCTATCCTTCCCGCCCTTTGTATTAGGACTACTGGGTTCCACGGAAAATCGTAATTTACAACATACTGTGCATTCTGTAGGTTCTGACTTTCACTGAGCACATCGGTACTGACTATGTAACCGCCGTTCCTCATGAAATCCTTTATCACGGTTGTTTTATCCTTTGAATGACCTGTTCTGTCCCTGCATCGAGACCCAGTGGTAAGCATGACATCTTCTTTAACCACTCTTTTCAAATGCTCATATAAGTATTCAGCAGTTGCTGAATACTGAGTAAACAATATAACACCGTTGTTTCCGTGGATATCTATACTTTTCACCCTATCTAAGGTCTGTTTTAGTTTTTCATCTTCTCCTGGAAGTTCAGATAGTATTGATTCAATAACCTCAAGATCTTCGTTGCATTTTTTAAAGAACTCTCCTATCTCATTTTTTT
Source organism: Thermoplasmata archaeon (assembly GCA_021845325.1). The sequence goes on along the minus strand of JAKBRR010000016.1, from coordinate 5,279 downwards.
CAAGTTTGCACTTTCCCATAATCTCTTTGTACTTGCCGGAGAACATTTCTTCCGGATTCGGTGGATGCCATTCCTCATCCTCGTCATACATTTCAGTGAGGTCTCCTTTCATTTTAGGGGGGACAAAATAACTTTTCTTTATTGCATAATCCTTGGAAATTTCTATATATGTCCTAAGCGTTTCCATCGTTACCCTGAATGCATGGAGACTACTTTCGAGCCTCTTGAAAAAATTAATCCTTATAACCACCTTTACGAGCGACTTGAGAGATTCCCTCTTCTCATACATGGCCGAGGCTGAAATCGGCGTCCCGTCGGGAAGTTTAAGTTTATCACCGAGCTTGTCTATAGCATAATCGTAATAAACAAAACTCATGGAATCAAAAAAACCGTTAATCTTTTCATAGTCTATCTTAGTAATGTACCTGTTCCTAGGGTCAGTGTCCAATTTTCGAACGGGGAAATTCAAGGTGTCCTTGCTCAAGGCCCTGGCCAGTTCTCGGGATGTCCTTACAACAAATCTGCGGAGAATAGGGTCCATATCTACTGGCTGTTCGTTGATCCACAACTTCTGCTGCACCGAGAAATAACCTTTGAGGGATGGGCTAATATCCGATATGGCATCGTCTCTCAGGTATAGAGAGAGAAGTGCATATAGATCCATAAGGCTGTTGTTTATCGGTGTTGCAGTTAAAAGAACGATCTGTTTACCGCCGGTAGCCATCAGGTCGCGCAATGCCCCGTACCTGTTCGAAGATTGCGATCTAAAATAATGGGCTTCATCTATGATGATGAAATCCTTCTCAGCATATTCCTTTACCGTCTGATCTGGGTGACTTGATAGGTATTCTGAGGAAATGGAATCTATGTGCACATGGGTTTTATCCATTTCATCTTTCCATGTGGTATCCAGGGCACTCTTTGGAGCTATGAGTAGGGGATTTTTTCCTTCATTAATTGCCATCTGAGTTAGATTGATCCCTACTCTGGTCTTTCCAAGGCCGGTGGAGTCTGCTATAACAACTCCATTATACGAACCCAATATTCTTGATGCCTGTATAGTTGAAAGTATCTGATGGGGAAACAGTGTTTTCATCAGGTTATTCGTTTTAGCCTCGTCAATTTGCGGGCGGTACACTTCGTAAAGGGCCTTTGCCAGTACTTCATAAGGGCTGTGTGTAGTGACGTAATTCTCAAGGAGTTCTAGGAACTCATTTTTGAAATCAACGGAATTGTCCTCTCTCCAGAGGCTCAAAAACCAGTTGATTAGTTCAGTTACACCTTCCCTGTCGGTTGTAAGCATGTTGAGCTCCCTGTTTCCGGCAAGTCCTCCGCCGGTGAAATTGCTGGACCCTACCGTGGCGAATCCGTTCACAATATCTGAAAATGAAGGATGCGCACCCATGTAAGCCTTTCCGTGAAAGAATCTACCTTTCACCTTTCTTATCTCTACCTCAGGTCTCTTGAAATATTCATCCGCATCCTGAAGAGAAAAGAAATAGCTTTCTTCATCCTCGTTCTTCATTACCTCATTAGAAAGAACATCACCCTGTTCTGACTTGAATGCCTCATCGAATGATTCAAGGTTCTTTATCACTTCTTCCTCGAATTTAATGCTCTCCGATGGCTCCCGACCCAACAAAAGCTTCAGGGGCTTATTTTTTAAGCCCTCCCTGATACTTCTGTAGCCTTCAAGATTGAAATATGCGGATGCTATGGCCAATTCATCTGAATGCTTCATTTCATCCTTGAGAATTGATGCAAGTGATTTATTTGAATTGTCAATTATCCTTGACAGTGACCTCATCTCCTCTCTTAAGTAGTCTGTCAGCTTTGATAAGTCGATCATCTACTAGCTCAACAAATTCTTTATAAAATTCTTTAATAGGGTAGTTTTCTATAGATAGCATTCTTAATATTTGGGTATCAAGTTCTCTTCTATCCTTCATCTGGACTTCATCGAAGTATCTCTTTACGTCTCTTTTAAACATGCTGTTTATGGTCGATAGATCAATTTTTTGAAAATCTGGTACTGGCATCTGTTCATAATCGTCTACCATGATCTCACCAACACCTCCTCCTCCACCTAGTCTTCTCAAGTAAAGTTCCATTGTAAGGTAAAAAGGGGTTGAATTTAAGTATGATTCTATTCCTTTTACTTTCGGTCTTATCGTATAAAGTGTATGATCACAAATTACCGGTTCTTTTGATTCTGGAATAAAGAATCTATCCATAACATACATTGGAAGTATGAAGTTTGCAGGCTCTAGATCATTCAAGGAATACCAGTTTTTTCTTCCAGATACAGAAGGAACATTGTGATACCCTATGACTAGTTCTTTCCTGCCTCTTATTGAAATCTTGTGTGATTCCCCCCATTTTATGTACTTTTTTGTCATGTTACCTGGTAACTTGGTATACAAACACAAGGTCTTCATTTCACTAATGGTGTATGACTTAAGATCTTTTGTAGTTCTTACCAGTGGCTTGACATCTGAGCGATCTAAAACAAATCTCTCCCTGCCCTCATTTTCAATGTATATGAGTCCCTGTTCCCTTAGTTCATTCTCGTTCTTTGCACTGACACCCCAATCCTCAAACTTCTTAGGATCAGCAAGATAATCCGCTTCATATTTCGATGAAATATCCTTCATGTAGAAGAAATCGTTTGCACCTGTTTTAATACCGAATTTGATCTCAGCAAATTCACAAAACTTGTGAGTCAGCTTGGGATATATCTTCTCCATAAACATCTTTGGTGCCCGCAGATAAAACCATTTTCCGGGTCTGAGTGTGGTCCTGTCCATACTGATTTTTCTTATGACACTACCGGAGGCATAGGTTTCCATATAAGTGAAGTCTATATCGCCTTGGGCCATATCATTTCCATACAGCGAAATAATTGTGTTTATATCCGCCTTAAATGGTCTATATTTCTGCCCATATATTGAGATAAGTCGGCTTTTCAGGTAATCCTGAAGTTTCTCACCGTATGTGGTTTCAAGCCACTTGTCGGATGAGATTACGGAAACGCATCCCTTTGGCTTCAGAAGCCTCAGGGCCCTTGCAAAGAAATATACATAAATGTCTGATTTCTTGTCGAAATGCAGGGGATCGCAATATGTCCTGACATAGTATTTTTTTCTCTCATCGCCAATGGTTTCCTGTCTAACATAGGGCGGATTCATAACAACAATATCAGCAGGTTTCACCATATAGCTTTCAATCACGTTTGGATTCAAACCATACTTCCTTAGATTTTCAGTGTGCAGGGCAATTCTCTTCCTTAGAGTGCCCTTGTTCTCATGGTCGTGCTCGTTGGAGTACTGTTCTATAAGCTTGTCCACAAGATCTTTCTCTTCCTCAATTTCAGGAGTTAAACGTTTTTGAAAACTCTGAAGCTCCAAGGAATCAGGTATGTCGACTATCTTGAATTCCAGGTTCGGCAAAGGTACCGGAACCTTCTGATCAATAATCATTGATAGCCACAGTCTTAAACGAGCTATCTCGACAGCCTCTGGTTCAATGTCAAAGCCGTAAAGATTCTTGTGTATTTCCTTCTTGTACTCGTATGGATCTGATTTCCATCCGGCAATGGAGTCAGCCTCGGAAATTAATGATACGATCTCCTGCATCATCACTACCAGAAATCCACCAGATCCAACAGCAGGATCCACAACCTTAACACTTAGAAGTTTGTCTCTAAATGTCCGTATCTCGTCAATGCGTTTGGATTTCTTGAGTTCATCAGGTAGAGATCGATTCCATCTTTTAGTTCTGTATCGTCTTGGGTGTATTTGTCCTGTAGAGTCAGATACCTAGCAAGGGCACGTCTACAGATAAAAGATACAACATCCTTGGGGGTGTAGAATGTTCCCTTTTCTCCCCTCTCTTTTTCCAGAAGGAGATTTTCGAAAACTGTACCAGTAAGCGCCGGGTCAATACTAACCTCAACCTCAAGTGGAGATGTCTCGTCAACAGTGAAATTGTATTCGTTGAAAAAATCCCTAGCTTTCAGGAACGCTTCATTGAGTATGTTCTCTATCTCACTTTCTTTGTCAACTGTGAGGTATTCTTCTCTATCGAAAAGTGATCCATTCAGGAAAGGTATTCCATCTATTTTTCCAGTATTAAGGCCCTTGTAATAGAGATGGCTGAGTTCCTTGTAGTTCTGAATTGAATCAATATATTTTCTGTCGTTTTTCAACCATCCCTTTTTCTGCAAAAAATACAGGAACATAAGTCTGCCAAGGAATTTCTGGGCAAATGACCTTGTATTAATGCCTAAATATGGTTCTAGTTTCTTTAGCAGTTCCTGAAAAATATCTCGATATGTAAAGAAGAATTCATCTCTAACCTTCTGGTACGGGAAAAACTGTTCGTTATAGTTCTTCAGCATTTCCACCTTATCTGGATTGAATCTTATGGAGTCAAGAACAACCCGATCTGTATGGTAAATCTGATCCGAGAGAAAGAGGATCTTAGCTTCACCGTTGAATCCTATTCCCGGCAGAATGCTCACGTATGAGTCACGACTGTTGGTAAAAATAACCAGTGGGCTCAAGAGATTACTTTTCTTCCAAGCCCTGGCTATTGACACACATCTACCTCTGGAGAACTCTGAATCCTTTACCTCAATGAGAACTATGTCTATAAGCCCGTCCGAGAATAGTCTATAAAATTTTACGGGATTTGTATTTGGGGGGATGATCTTCTGTTCTCTCAACAGACTCAGTGGTATTTCCTGTAGTTTAATAGGATAACCCAAATCCTTCAGGGTCTTTTCCCAGAATTGAAGATTGAAATTCTGTGACGGCAAAACTTCACTCCCCTCTCTTAGGTATTGTATAACTCTTACCTTCTGGACTCAGGTAATGATTAAAGAAATTCTCACATATGTCACATTTGTACCTGCTTACGGTGTATACATTGAAATACCATTTTTTTAATGGAGCAGAAGTTATCTCAGAGTCACACATTGGGCATTTCATGGAGTTGAATGATGAATCCTTTTAAGGTTTTTCCCATAAATTTAGATGTATATTCATGACCAGAATTTAGAGAAGCAATATTACCTGTAGACGATACAACTATTCACGGCAAAAAAGAGATCGAATCCCAGTTTGAGTTCTTTGAGCATAGAATATCATGAACGTGTACAATTAGAATATAAATATAAGGCTTCGAACTATTGGATAAGAACCCGTCGGCGGCTCTTATATATTCAATAAAATTCAGATGTTTATGAATGCCCTGAGGTCAGTTTTTATGATAGAAGA
>JAKBRR010000015.1 GCA_021845325.1 Thermoplasmata archaeon | reverse complement strand
TACTGTTCATTGAAGGATTTAAATACTCCCCCTACTTTCCACAATTTCCATGATGCCATCCATGTTCTTTCATGTATTCAGTCATAGCCTTGTGGTCATTATCTCCCGTTTTCATTTCTATCGGTTTCCCACAAACACTGCATGGGTAGGTTATCCTGTAATCATCAATTGCTTCATCAAAGCCCTCAGACCACCCCTCGTTATAACCCCTTGCTCTGCCATTTTTGTACGCTAGCTTTTCAATGTTGGGAAGCTTGACTTTAGCTTTCTCAAAATCTTCGTCACCGACAACTGCAGCCGATTCGCTATCCTTGAAATACGAGAAATCAGGTTTTGACCCAGTCTTGTGATATAAATCACATTTCCCGTCGTTCCATAATGTCCATTCTTTCCCACATTTCTTGCATACCCCCATAGCGGCGTAACGTGATTCTGCCTCCTTGAAGCCCCGCACATATGATATTACGGCCTCGCTAACAGGTAATGACTTTATTTCCTTTTCAACGTCAAAGCTACCATTTAGAATCTCGATTATTACCTGTGCATAGGACCTACTGCCCTTTATTTTGTCAAGGTTTACTTTCACCTTCTTGTTCAGGTGCACGGTGACAGGAGGATGCTCCATCTGATATCTCAACTGGGAAGGCGGATAATGCCTGGTCTTAGCCACTATTAGACATTCTTTTCAGCCATAAAACAATATATGGATGCAGTTATTGCTCACGTATATGTCTCATATCTGTTCTATACCCACATTTTCAATGGAAATAATGTATTTTTCCCTATTTTCGAGATATTAACTCCTAACATTAGCGTTGCATATTATTACGTAAAAACTCCCTATATGACTTTGCAGTTTCTCTAAAGTTCGAAGAATCAAGTGACCCGCCTTCGATAGCGTTAAAAATTCAGATTTTCAAAGAACTTTCATTTCTATTTCACGTTGAAGTCCAGGGGTAAAAACTACTGGAATTCACCCCTCAACAACTTGAAAAATAAGTGAAATAGCCTTCCTAGAAAGAAAAGTTGTGGGGTGACTTTCTACTTGTTATTTCTAGGGGGAGAAAATAGTAATCATGGCTGTAAAGAGTAACAATATAGGCACTGCCCCTGAACAATATTATTAGGAGGCCTCTACTACTGGTTTTTCAAGTTGTTGAGGGGGTCCTGAACTGCACAATAATCTCTCAAGGGAAACAGACGACTCCACTCTTTCCTAAATATCCTCATCTGCATTCAATTTCTTAGCTATTTCCTCCCCAATTTTCTCTCTATCTAGGTCTTCTATTGAGGTATCGAGGTGAAGACGCCCTTTTCCCAGTTCTCTTTGGCTTACAAACAATAAGGGATCCAGTTTAGCAACGATGTGCGCTATTTCAGAAAAAACATTAGGAGTGATAATTTCTTCATTTTCTGCCCTCAACTTCTCAATGAATATGGTTAAAAAGTCAGTTTTCCTTGAAGATATTATTACAAAATTCTCTGAAAAATTCATATCTCTATCGTTTATGTCTTCTGCGCTCATTATATCACCACTTTAGAACCCCAATCGAATACGGCACTGGAACCCTGTTCGAGCATGCTTTTCCCCGTTTCCTTCCTAATTTCACCAGCCCATGTCAACGAGGTGTTAGAATTTTCATGTACGATCTCAGTAAATTTACTTCCCAACTTAGATGACAACGCATCTATGCCCGTTGCATTTGTTGTTTCCATTGTTCCGGAAATAGCTGCTTACTTTACCGGATGTCTATTACGCTCTGTTCTATTCTTTAACCCAGAATAGACCGATGAAGCGGCTGATTTCAGGTGATAGTGGTGATGTATGAAGGCGGTTATTATGCAAGCCACATGTGCAACTACCCAGGTAACACCTAGTGCAGCGCCTATAATTGCTCCCTTAACCAAACCCTTAACGACCTTACTCTTGAGGCTTTCTGGTTCCCTATTGGGTGCCCCATCTTGATAACTATCGTTAAAGTTGCAAAGACCTTTATTGTAATAACACCATGATCCACAGCCTCTCTTTACGCTTGGGCGATAATATAGAGTTCTACCGCAGTAACAGCAGGAAGTCATTTCTCAGTTCCATTAAAAATTCTCAGCAATTCCTCAATTGTACTTACATTTCCTATGCGATCGTAGATCTCCTGGTCAACTCTGATGAATTGCCACGATTCTCCTGTCATTCTGGTCACATCGTTGCACCATTCAGAGGCCCTCCTGTCTTTCAGTTTAACATCCTCATCAATCCTTCCTTTTGTTTCTACAATAATATAGCCACTAGTGGTCTTTACTATAAAATCTGGAAGGTAATAGGATATGCCATTTTTCGAGTTTACATACTCTATGAAAAAGTTCAAATTTCTGTCATTCTTAATGAACGATGTTACCCCGTTGTCCCTTCTATCAAGAAAGCGACAGAATCTATATTCAAAGTCGTTGGCATAGGCAATTAAATTCAAAATACACTTCCGAGGTTCATAAGTTTCCTTACGTGTTACCCAAGGAGTTATGGATGAAAGACATTTCCTGTTTCCTGTAATAGTAATTTCTCTGGATTCTGTGGTCATAGTATTAATGGCAGAGACGAATGTTCTAACTAGGTCAGACTTATGCTCTGATATTGCAAGCAAAAATCTAGGATCCTGTTTGTACTCCTCAATTATCACGTTGTCAAATAAGTAATTCTCTATGTATTCCGTCACTTTAGGAATGATTTGTGCAGTTCTAGTTGGGATTTTTGACTCTTTGCTTATCATTTTGGAAAGATATGCAATAACAGATTCATAGTTCTGAGGAATGGTAGCTTCCCACGCATCTTCCCAGACCTTTTTATTAGTAAGAGCTTCCCTACCCTCAGCCTCTATGTATCTTGGGTATGATTGAAGGTCTAAATGGAAATTTGCCTTTGGAAGATTCGCTACGACTAAATTTTGAATGGATTTATTTTCTCTCCGGTACTTCTGTGTCGGGACAGGTATGCAGAAATTACACTCCTTTTTCAATAAATCGACATAAATGTTTGTAATGTTAGGCATTTTTCCCGGTTCATAATGTTCAAGTTTTACTCCCTGTTTGAACAGTTCCTCTTCAACATATTCTGTGAATGAGGTTGAACCGAAGACATCTACGGTTTCATTGAAACCAGAGTTCGGACCAAACATGAGTCTAAGGCCTCTCCCTAAAGTCTGCTCTGGAAGTATTTCAGATTTTGAAGTATAAGGTCTCAATCCAACTATAACAGTCACGTTCTTTACATCCCATCCTTCTCTCAGCATTAGCACACTTACTATAGCACTGAATTTTTCTGAGTTGTCTAGTTCTCTTGTTTCTTTCCTTAGTTTTTCCCATTCTTTTTCATTCTTTACCTCACCTTTCATATTTGTATGAATCATCAATACTTTTCCCTTAAATTCAGGCCTTTTGTTAAGATACTCAAATAATTGTTCTGCCTCGTCAGTGCTGCTAGCCATGAAGAAAGCAATTGGGTTAACCCCGATGTTTCTTCTATCTCCCTTTTTTAAATGGTCGTGGTAGTGTTTCCACCTTCTGCTTGCTGCTTCTAGATAATCGCCATATCTGACACTAACATCATCGGAGTCTACCTCTCGCCCTTTTACATCTCCAATAACTGGCTTCTTTACTACTCCAGAATTTATTGCGTCAGCCAATGGAAAATCAGAAACTACCCACTGAAACAGACTTCCAGTATCCTGCCTTTTAGGTGTGGCCGTAAAGTCTAGTTGAAAACAAAATTTCTTATCTTTTTTCTCAAAATCATCATAGATATTCTCAATAAGACTGGACCATTGTAAATCCCTATCCCAAACATGATGAGCCTCGTCGTTTATTACACCGATACTATCCAAATTTAGTAATTCCGAGTATATTTTTTCATATGCTGTAGATGATTCACTGGGGTCCTTTCCCACTAATTCTTGTACAGGATTAACCCCTGAGTTATTTCTTTGATAAAGCTTTTGAATATTAGTTAGGAAAATTCTGCCTTTTGAACTTTTACTAGTTACCTCATCACCAAGAACAGTGTCAACATCCCAATAACTTCTCAGTTCGTTTGGAATTATAGGATCCTGTTGAAATATTTTCCCTCCTTGAAAGTCAGAGGTTAATCTCTCATAGACCGCTATACTAGGGGCCAGTAACAGAAAGTTTCTAGGAAGTTCCTTGTTTCCTTCTATTATGTTGTTAAGATAACTCCAAGCGATTGACAGGGCCATTACCTTAGTTTTCCCAGAACCGGTTGCCATCTTGAAGCAGTACTTTGGAAAGACATCCTCATGCGGATTGTATGGAACACCTTTTGTTTCATCGAAGTTCAAAATTAACTCTGCAAGCTTTCTAAGCTTTTTTACTTCATAAAGGTAAATAATACTCTCTATAGCTTCTCTTTGTGCGTAATAATACTGAAATTCGCCATTTTCAGTATTATGCTCTTCATCGAACCAGAATTTCAATAGCCTTTTTGTGGTATTAGATGCTCCTTGGTAATTTCCCGAACGCCATGATTTTACTTCTTGACGTATTTTATTAACTAAAGGAGATGTAGTAGGAAGTCTTGAAGGTAATTCCTCAAAAGGCGAAGTCAAACTACCACTTCCAAAACAGTAGATGTATCATTTCCAAAGATGTCAATTACCTTAACCATAATTGCGTGTTTCCCTTTCTCATAAACATGTTCTCGTGATTCGAGTGCGAGCTTTCTATCCCTCTTAGTTCTAAACGACTGCCATTCATTATGAAACTCACCATCGTAATTCCAGTCAATACTCCAGTAGTCAATGAAATCACTCCACCGTGTAATCTTTGAAAAGACGGAGTCTGGAATCATTTCTGGGTTGGGGATTATGAAATTCTCAAGCTTTACTTTGACTCTGTTATTATTTTTTATAGTTACTGCTGTCAAAGCGGCAAGCTCAAAGAATTCTATTTCCCCGCTTTCCACTGCTCTCCTGTCCATGACTTCTCTTGGAATTATCTTTAGGCTGAGCCCTAAATCAAATTGGTCTTTCACTTCTTTAGATATTGTTTCGTTTAGGTTCATTTCCCACTCCCAGCCAAGTACATCAAGATATCTGAATCCAACTCTCTTAGCGTCTGCTGCTGCGGAAAGGATTTCCTCCCTGGTTACTGCATAATCTACCGGACCAACGTGGACAGCTCGTCCTGCAATGGTTCCATTAATATTGTTCATCCCATCCACTGACGTTGCTTTGTAGAGTTCGAGTATAAAGTCTATGTAATTCTTATATGTTGTACCGATGTTTTCAGAAGCCCAGATTTGTCTTTCGTACTTTCCAAGATTTAGAATATCAAAAGGTTTGCTTTGTGATATATCTAATATCCTTTTTCTAATAGTGTGGATAGAAAACCTTCCTATGTCGCATGTGATCCATTTTCTCTCCAATCTTTCTGCAACTGCCGCCGTAGTACCAGATCCAGCGAAGAAATCTGCAACTATGTCGCCAGGATTAGATGCCGATTGAATTACTCTCTCAAGCAACTGTTCGGAGTTTTCTGTGGGATAGCCAGTACTGAATGAATAACCAGGTATATCTGTCCAATTAGAATCGACAATCTCCTCGCTAGCGGTTAGATACTCCGCCCGTCCATTATTGGGGTTAATCCTTATCCTCCCCTCTTCCTCATACTGCTCCAATCTTTCTTGGGTGAATGTCCAATGTCTTCCCTCAGGAGGGAGCATTTCGTTTCCTAGAATTATTCTAGCTCTTGTATACTCCTTTCCATTTTCAACTTTGATATTTTTTCTACTTATTCTGCCTTCCAGTTTTCCAGTTAATTTCGACCATCGGATACCAGGGGAATGCATTTGTATCCATTTCTGTTCAGTTCGTTCTTTTTTAAAACCGTTAAAGCTCAAAGAATCGGTTCTTGAATAAAAAAACAACGAGTCTGTTGCAGTGGCAAATCGGTTTATGCCTTCGAATATTTTTTTAGTTCTATTAACTACTATCTCATTTCTAAAATTATCGTAATCAAAAATCTCATCTAAGATTGCTTTAATATAATGAGAATAATGATAATCAAATCTTACCCAGATACTACCGTCTTTAGATAAAAGATCTTTCATAATTACAAGTCGGTCATAGATATACTGGAAAAAAGAATCTGGGCCGTCTTTCCACATATTTCTATAAGCCACCTCTTCAAGTGAGGATGGTTCTTTTACTGCTTCATGGTCACCAATATCTATTGTCATGTTCATATTCGTTCCAGTGAAAAATGGTGGATCTATGTAGATTAGTTTGACTTTGCCAGAATACTCAGACAGCAAAGAAGCAAGTATATACTTATTGTCCCCCCATATCAACTTATTTTTCCAGTCATTTTCGTCGTAAGGTCGGTATTTAGCTAGTGTGTCCACATTTGCTCTAGCCAAATTTATGGTCTCTACTTTTTGAAAAGGCAAAGGAATCTTCTCTACTTCAGTTCTCTTGTTTTTCCAAGTTAACACATAATCGGGCAATTATCATCACTCTAGGATTTTTTTGGTATTGTGTAGGCTATATACTCACCGTTGCTCTTCATGCCAAAGTAGATTCTGAAGGTTTCTTCGCAATTAGGGCATTTTACCTCATTTACAAATAAACCCGCACTAGTCCATTCCCTCTTAAATACAAAATCAGAAGATTCAGTACCGCAGAAGGGACATGATATTTTTTTATCAAACTTCATAGAAATTTAATGTAATTAGATATAGATAAACATTTGGTTGGCCCTATTAATGGGCATGAATTCATTCTCAATAATTCCTTGCTTTAATCCATTTCGCTCTTTCCAATGACAGAACATACTGATTTCCATGTGGAGGATAATCTATCCTGTACCCGGTTGGGAAATCGGATATTCTGTATGTAATCACCTTGTTTTCCGGTTTGTATCTTATCTGGAAAAAGGTAAAATCATGTTTTGACAACCACTCATAGGACTCAACTGCAAGAGCAAAATCGCCGTACTTTCTGAAGTAGTGCCTTCTGTCACGCACTGCTATGCAGTATGGGTTTTGCAATTTACCCACAACGTCGCCATTCTTGTAGAGGTATGAACCTCGCTGTTCAAGCATTTGCACCACCTTCTAGAAATTCTAGGGATTTCCCGTTCAGTGTCACCAACTTCCTTGATATCCAGTCATCAACTAATGATTTGGCTCTTTCCAAGGGCATCTTGAATTCTGACCAAACCCATCTTTCGATGTTGTTGCGCTCCCTTGCTACTAGACTTAGACTTATAAAAGTCCCTCTTGCCGCCTCATAGATTTTTTCCGGATCCGATTCAGCCTTGAAGGCATCATTCAAACTAGCCAGATTTGCATCTGACCACTCACTTTTAGGTTGGATTCTCAAACCTTTTCTGAATCTAATCTTTTCTTTGTTTCTCTGCCTTGTGATGATTTGCGTCTTGCTGATTTTTGAGAATTGCTGGTCAAAGACATCCTCATCGACAAGCTTCGCATGGTAAGCCTCTGCGAATTCCTTGAAAGCTGCATAGTAATCAGAGGAATATCTTTCTTCATTGCCTTCCTTAGAGATACACCGATTGTAAAAAGCCCTGATGGGGTTCGAGGCGATCTCCCATGTTTGCATTGCTTCAACTGTTGGAGTGGTGTGTGTAAACTTCATCCCATTCCCTATGATTCTTCTGGCACCTTCAATAATCCAGTTGAGGATGCCTGAGGTCTCATTTTTGAGTTTTTCCTGAAGCCGTGTATCTACCCTTGGTGGTGAATGAAAAACTATGATGTCCCAGCGGTTGAAGAATGCCTCGTCATCATCCTTTACATGTGGCAAGGAATTGGCTGAAAATAGAAGTTTTGACCTTAGTTGTGCGTCAAAGGCCTGTTTATATTTAAATTCAATGCTAACAATATCCCTTCCGACTATTGCTTTGAACATGCTTACATCTCCCAGTGAATTTGATGCCATGTCAGGTGCGATATTTGCCAGTTTCTTGAACAGGTTTGAGGCAGCAAAACGCTGGTCAACTTGTGAAAGCTGCTGGAGAGTTGCTGCTGAAACATTGTTTAAGCCAAGGATATCCTTGATTGTCAGGAGGAATGTTGTCTTTCCACTGTTCGTTGGGCCGATGGCGAGGAAGGCCTTCTTTATTGGATACCCGGGAATAAGAAGGTAGCCGCCCCATTCCTGAAGTCTCGGAATGCTTTCTAGATACACAACTTCACTGAGGAATTTGTTCCACAGTGGATGCGTTGCATCTTCATCGAATTTCACAGGTAGATGAACCGTGACAAATATTTCTGGTGTGAAATCACTAACTCTCCAAATTTCACAGTCGAGGAGTTTGTTCTCTAGTGCAACGTACCTATCCGATTGCGCCTTTATGAAAGCGTTGTCTATGAGTTTTCCGATTACTTCATTCTTCTCACTACCAGTGATGTGATTGGATGTGAGGTATTCCATTTTACTTCTCATTTCGAGGTTTGAAGGCTCCCATTCATAATAACGCCCGTTGTACCAATACAGAAGATCTGCGGGTTTGCCAAATGCTATTTCTCTTGTGACATAGTACTTGTGCTTGAGATACTGCATCAGAATGTTGGGACGGTTCCTCTTTGCAAGTTCACAAGTCTCTTCAGGCCCCTGTGGCACGTATTCGTACAGTGCAGTTAATGACTCTTTTACCCTTTCTTCTGGGACTTCCCAAATTTTGAAATTTGGGTCTCCTAGGTCGATGAAGGTAGGGGCATCTGCATTCACCGCTCTTGTTGGGCTGTAGTAATGCTCTATCATGTAATCAAGTGCTGGTTCCTCATAGGGGGGTATGCAACGAGTTTTTGCAAACTCTGTCATTTTGTTCTTAAATTCTTCCTTGGTGCAGCCTTGTCTATTGAGAAGGACAGAATATGCCAGGCATGACTTATTGCGCTCTCCCTGGTTGAATGTTGCCTCGGTCTGGATTCTCTTTATTATGGGCTTGACCCAGTTCGCCTTCCCTATCAGCAGGGATTCGAGCCAGTCGGGCGCATTGACAATCGGATGGCCAAAGACCCGGTATATTCCCTTATCATTTTCGGATCCCCCACCAACCAGAAGGTTTCCATCGCTTCTTATGTCTATTCCTACGCTTAAGGCATCTGCCACACCCGTTATGACTGATGAATCCTTTACTTTCAGTATAATGTGCAGCCCACCAGAAGGCGTGGCCTGAATCAGGGAAATTATCTGGTCACTATTATGCTGTTTCAGAATTTTTTGCCATTCTGTCCAGCCATTTTTGCCATTCTTCACGTCTATATCGATTCCCACGATACTGTTTCCCATAGCTAGACCGACATTTGCTTCAGGATTTGCCAGCCATAGCTTCTTAATTTTATTAGAATCCATTGTGGCTTCCTCCTGCCAGTTCTTGTGCATAGGATGCTTTCCTGGATTCTTGCATGATGCACCTTGACGACAGGTGCAATTTCCATCTCTTACCGTATACAACGGAAAGACGGGAATACCCTTGTCTGCGAAGTATAAAGCAGCGTCAACCCTTCTAATGAACTTCTTCTCGAAAGGCTTAAATGACTCTACGAATTCACTAACTGAGTTCGGTGGCGGGGAAACTGCTGAACTCATTTTTTACTCATCTCTGGCTCTATTACGAGTTCCTTACCTCTCATCTTTAGACGGAGTTCGTCCCCTACCGATACATTGGCATTTCTAATCCAAATTGAAGGCAACATTAAACACATACCTTCTCCTTTTTTTCCGACCTTTCTCGGTCCTATTTGAATACTTTCCATGTTTATCAAGAGTTCATGTTAAAGGCTATATTTCTATTTTAACAAATTAATCCTGATACTAATATTTCTAATAATTTGATATCAAAAATTATACTAAAATTTATTTAGTGATACTAAATTACATAGTTGATACTAGTTGCAGATTATAGATAAGACTAATCTTAATGGGAGGGAAAGCTTGGTGCTCCAGAAGTACTCCGAAAAACCTTGGAGGCCCGAAGATCTATCGAAAGAGCTTGAAGGTAAAATGTCGAGACCTACTTTCTACAGAGCTCATCAATTGCTTTCGGATAATTTTAAAGATGATGATAAGCCTGCAAGGAGACTTAGTTCCCCAATAATATATATGATTTCAGAAGAAGAGAAAAGTCAATTCGGCCTAATTGACGGTGATGGGAAGCCGTTGAAAGGAAAATATTACTTCCGCAGAGATGACCGCAAATCACACAGATGGCGCAAGATACTACAGAAAATTAGAGATTATGACGGAAAGAACTCCCCCTATTATCTTCTATCCCTTATTCAGAGAGAATTCAGCGGATACCCTCTGGTGCCTCCTGAAGATGTTTTAGAAATCGCAAAATTTCATAGAAAGATATCTGATGGAGACCTTTACAATTGTGAGAAAGAACTCTTTAAATTCCTCGAACCGCAGATAAGAAGATTGGGCCCATTGCTCAAGGGAAAAGATAATAGCAAGGTGACTGTCGCTGTAAGAGCCATATTTGAATCAAACACAAAGGAACTCTTAGGTGCAACTGAAACCGATGTAAATGACCATTCAAAGACTAGTTTTGATATCCTAAGCTATGTTTATACAGCAGAAGATGCCATGCATCTGGTTGGATCCATTTTCACAAGAAAGGTTGATGCAATTAAAGAACCCAACATAAGGGCGGCCCTAATTTCAGATATTGCAGAAGTTTTCTCCAAACACTTTGGAAAGGGAAGGATTACAGCATTTCTCGAAACGAAAATCAGAGAACTAGAGGACAGGGAAATTGACCTTTCGTTTGAAGATCCAAAGGAGATGGGGAATGTTATAAGATTGAAAGATTCTTTAACTCTAACGCTTAAGAAATTGAATGATGGCCAAAGAATAGACACATAGAAGTGAGTTCAGAGTTTTATTTACCCCCTTGACGACTTCAAGAAACTGTAAAATACTGCTTCAGCGAAAGATGTTCAGGGGTAGGGTCTATATTGTTACTCTTTACAGTCATGATTACTATTTTATCCCCTAGAAATAACAAGTAGAAAAGTACCCATGAACATTCTCTTCCACAAGGCTATTCTACTGGGTATGTGAGTTGTTGAGGGGTAAATTCCAGTAGTTTTTACCCCTGGACTTCAAAGGTTAAATAGAAATAAAAGTTCTTTGAAAATCTGAATTTTTAACGCTATCGAAGGCGGGACACTTGATTCTTAGAACTTTAGAGAAACTGCAAAGTCATATAGGGAGTTTTCGTACCATAATATGCAGCAACAGAGTAGGGAGTTAAAGTCTCAAAAATAGGGAAAATTACATTATTTCCATTGAAAATATGGCTATAGAACAGATATGAGGCATATAGATGAGCAGTATCCGCATCCATATAGGGTTTTATAGCTGAAATTAATGAATGTTTATGGCTAAGACGAGGCATTATCCGCCTTCCCAGTTGAGATATCAGATGGAGCATCCACCAGTGACAGTGCACCTGAACAGGAAGGTGAAAGAAAACCTTGACAAAGTCAAGGGTAGCAGATCCTATGCACAGGTAATAATCGAGATTCTAAACGGTAGCTTTGACATTGAAAAGGAAATAAAGTCATTACCTGTTAGCGAGGCCGTAATATCATATGTGCGGGGCTTCAAGGAGGCAGAATCACGTTACTCCACTATGGGGGTATGCAAGAAATGTGGGAAAGAATGGACATTATGGAACGACGGGAAATGTGATTTATGTCACAAAACTGGGTCAAAACCTGATTTCTCCTATTTCAAGGATAGCGAATCGGCTGCAGTTGTCGGTAACGAAGATTTTGAGAAAGCTAAAGTCAAGCTTCCCAACATTGAAATGCTAGCGTACAAAAATGGCAGAGCAAGGGGTTATAACGAGGGGTGGTCTGAGGGCTTTGATGAAGCTGTTGAGGACTACAAGATAACATATCCATGCAGCATATGCGGTAAACCCATAGAGATGAGGGTAGGAGCCGAAGACCACAAAGCAATGATTGATTATATGAAAGAACGGGGATGGCGTCATGGAAATTGTGGAAAGTAGGAGGGGAGTATTTAAATCCTTCAATGGACATGTGTATGCACATGCAAAAGAATCTTACCCTAAAAATTGATGAGAAACTTGTAAAGAAGGCACACAGCTACGGATTGAACATTTCAAAATTTCTTGAATACGCACTCGATAACGCTTTCAGGCATGGTTTTGAAAATCATTCACAAAATGGGAATTACACGGAGAGCCGCCGACGGGATTCGATCCCGCGACCTCGTGCTTACCAAGCACGCGCTCTACCATGCTGAGCTACGACGGCGACCAACAGGGATATCCGGGAAACTATTTAATTTTTATTTGATTCCAGAA
>JAKBRR010000014.1 GCA_021845325.1 Thermoplasmata archaeon | reverse complement strand
TAGAGAATCCACAACACTGTCAGGCGTTCCTCCACTGCAAATTATATTCCTGACAGCCTCTGAAAGTGTATTAATAGTGCCATTATAGGCATCAATAAAGGTCGCATTTACATTGCATCCGGCTGTAAGAACCAGACCTTTTCTGCCTTCATCTATTACTTTAATCACATTTCCATCTGAATGTGTTTCGGAATTAGGCGTTCCGGTGAATGGTTTAACAATAGTATTTCCTCTAACTGTGTGGTCATACTGCCTTACAATATTGAATCTTGCGCATACATTTGGACTGGAAATAACTTCTTTTATGCGTTCCAGGTAATCTTCCTTCTCAACAGGAAATGGATATATCTTTACACCCTCTTTTCGTGTTTTGAAAGGTCTTGCATATATTGGTCCTGATGTGAGAAATTGAAGAGGTAGATCCATAACAATCTCATCTTCATAAATGAGTTTCATATTCTTTCCAGATACACTGTTCCCAATTACAGAGGTTTCAACATCCCATGAATTGAAAATATCCTGAATTTCTTTTAAATTCTCCTTCTTAACGGAAAGCAGCATACGCTCCTGGCTTTCACTGATCCAGATTTCCCATGGTTTCATTCCTTTCTCTTTGGTTATTATCCTGTCAAGGTGGATCTCGCCGCCACAATTTCCAGCCAGGCACATCTCTCCCGCTGATGATGAAAGGCCGCCACCACCAAGATCCTTCATTCCAGATATCAGTTTCTTTGAATTCGCTTCGAGGACAGCGTGAATCAAAGGCTCTTTGATTATTGGATTTCCAAGCTGAACCGCCCTGTTTCTGTCTTTGTCACCAGACTCCTGGACACGTGATGCGAAATTCACGCCATGAATTCCATCTCTCCCTGTTCTTCCGCCTGCCAGAATCAGAATTTCATCAATTCCACCTACTCTGCTTCTGCAAATTTCATCCCTCCTTGCTATGCCAAGGCAACCTGCATTTACAAGCGGAGAGCCTGTAAATCCCTCATGGAAGTTTACAGATCCTGAAACAGTTGGAATCCCAACCCTATTTCCATAATCACGGATTCCACCAACCACATTCTCTATTACGAATCTGGTAGTTAACCGATCTTCCGGTTTATCCTCAAAATCCGTTCCAAAATAAAGTGAATCCAGTACTGCCACCGGTTGCGCACCCATGCATAAAATATCTCTGAGGATCCCTCCAACGCCTGTTGCAGCACCTCCGTAAGGTTCCACAGCACTTGGGTGATTGTGTGTTTCCATCTTAAGAACATAGGCATAATCCTGATCCAAACCCATAACTCCCGCATCATCTTCCATCTGAAGTATAGTATTCTCTGTTTTCAGGTTCTCGAAGTATCTTTTAAGATACAGTTTCGATGATTTGTAACAGCAATGTTCGCTCCAGGCCTGGCCCATGGCCTGCAACTCCACATCTGTTGGTTCCCTGCCAAGATATCTAAAATAGTTTCTGAGCCTTATCATTTCTTCCATGTTGAGGGAGAGCCCCATTGAATGACTTAACTCAAGCAAGCTTTCATTGTTAAGATCAGTAATTAAAATAGTATTTTTCATTTTTACCATTCACTAAAAATCAGGAAATTTCTTCAACTACTTTTACTGTGTAGCTATTAATAACAGGGTTAATTAGAATTTTTGAAGCAATGTCTCTGGCCACTTCCAGCGCATGCTCATTATCGGACGATATATCCAGTTGATAAATTTTATAAATCTTCATATTTTCCACAGAATCGTAGCCAAGAATGCCTAAGTTGTGAAAAAGTGTTGAGGCTTCAGGGTCTTCAACCCCTTCAAGGTAACCAATCTCAATACGAATCTTAACCATAGAATGCGATGCAATATCAGAATTAAAGCTTTCAGGTTGGTGAGAGTTACTAAAAAATATTTATTCTAAATATTTGAACCAATTTGATATAATAACTTAAGCCCATTTATACGGTTCAGTGAAACACTTTACTCATTTTCACTTCTGGTATTATGAATTATGCTAATAATTGGTTTCAAAGTATCATAGACATTGGATGTTTTTTCTGCAACTGTTCCAGTAACTATGATATCTGCACCGGCCTTTGCAATAGCCTCCGCGCTTTTAGGATCTCTTATACCTCCGCCAACAATTAATGGTATACTCAGTTTTTCCTTTGTCATGGATATAATTTGTTCTGATACAGGCTTATCAGCACCACTCCCAGCCTCAAAATATACCAGCTTCATTCCGAAAAATTCCGCTGTCAGGGCATATTGAAGAGCTGTTTTAATATCATCCCTTTCAATAAGCATCGCCTTTCCAACCCTGCCGGCTGTCATTCCAGGTTTAAAAATTACATATCCCATAGGTATCTTTTCAATGTTTGTTTCGGATAGATATATGGCAGCCTTTTTTTGATGACCAACAATATATTCTATGTCTGAAGAGTTCAGGAGGGACATAAAGTATATGGCATCGGCTTTTTTTGTTATCATGCTTGATGAACCGGGGAAAAGAATTATCTCAAGATCAATCCTCTTTTTCATCAGATCAGTTGTCTTATCGAGGATTTCATGGGATATTTCAGTGGAACCTCCAAGCATAATGAAATCTGTACCTGCTTTATACGCCTCAAACGCAATGTCTGCACTGCCTTCGGGACCAGAGGTAGCGGGATCAATCAGAGTCATGTGTATTTTACCCTTAGCAAGAGCTTTCAAAATATGTTCATAAACGCTCAACTTAAACCACCCACGGCAAATGATACAAGGCCCAGAATCATTGATATTTTGGACGATTTCTGTGCCAGTGTTGCACTTTTGAATTGCAGAACAGCGGTGACCACAAATAAAACATCACAAAATGCCAGTGGAATCAGGTAGTATACGGAAAAAAGGCCAGTGAAATATGGAACCAGTGAAAGGACCACAGCGCTTCCTATGAATAAGCTGGAAAGTATGAGAGCGCTATTCTTACCGTATCTTTTTGGAAACGTAAGCCTGTCAAAATCTCCACTCATATCCTCAACGTCTTTTATTAACTCTCTGGAGACATTTGATAATGTGGCAAGGAAGAAAAGGATTATCATCCTATAGAAATGATTGACAGCGATCCCGCCGAAAATAAATATTAGGCCAACGAGAACGCTTATGACTATATTTCCAGGTAAACCGCTTCTTTTCAGGCTGTATTCATAGGAAAATAAAAGCAGTTCAGCCAGAATAACAAGTAAACCTGATATGTAGGAGATAAAGAATACTGCGATTAAAATTGAGGCAACGAAGGATATTACAATCGAAATCTTTGCGCTATTGATGGTAATTTTCCCGGTGACCAGAGGTCTGGCAGGGTGATTTATCCTGTCACTTTCAATGTCAAACAAATCATTCATTGCATTCCCTCCCAGCATTACTAGAATTACAGATAGTGAAGCAATCGATAGTATAAACCATCTGGACAGAATGTCGGTACCAAGAGAAATGAGTCCGGATATAAATGTGGCAATTATGGCCATTAAGGCATTTTCCGGTCTCAGAAGTTTAACCCATGGATTCATAGTCAAACTTGAATTCTAAGGCTCATATAATCCTTGGCAAAATTCTAATCAAGTCCTTTTGATGTATATACATTTTCAAAGGCATGCAGGTAGTCAGTTTTTAATCCCGTTGGAGAAAAATGGGTTCTTTTTGTAATTGTGGCGCCGTTATTCAAGGCAATATCATTGGCTTTTTTCAAATTTGGAATATCCATGTGATATTTTGAAAATATCTCGCCTACATCACAAAAAAGGAGGGATATATCTTCATTCTTTAGAGCATGGAAAAAATTTGAGGATTTTTCAAGGACAAAAGGGGTGTCTTTTTCTTCCCATTTTAAATTGAAGACGTTCTCCATAGCGCCTATCCAAATTGGTCCCGCTATTTGACCTGAATATGCTTTTCCTATTAGTTCCTGAAGATCTACCATTCCAATGTATTTCAGGGTTTCATCAGCCTTTGCTGCACCTCTCACAACCCTCACAAAAATTCTATAATAATGTTTGTTCCAGAAGGAAAGTAATGGTTCAACGCCAAGGTCCAGGGCGGCTGCTCTTTTGGCTATGGTACCAATAAGATTTCGAATACCCAACTCGTGTCTCATAAGAGACTTTGGGATTATGGAACCATAACGTCTGAGAGTCTTTTCCGGGAGTGCGCCTGATAGTGCTGAAAGATCTGTGGCTGTAAAGCCTATATAACCTCTGTTTTTTACATTTTTCAGAGAAATGTCAAGATAAGGAATTATGGATCCATAGGGATCAACATCAATAAAATCAAAGTCATAACGCGTAACCATCTCTTCGAAAGATGACCAATGGACTTCAGCTTCAGATTCATTTAAGAGAACATTATGTGTAAGAAGTTTGAAACTCTTCTCAGACCTTTCTGAAATCACTGCATGGGTCTGTGTCTCCTTGCTTACCCTTATTCCCCTGACACCGGTTGCTCCAAATCCATCCAGAAAAAGTTTTGGTTTAAGTATATTTAACATAATTATGGTCAGATCACGATTCAAGATCTGTTCCGGATTGTAAAATCCGGCCTGCATTTTTCCCGGACCAGTTTCGTTAAATGTATAGTCCGTCTCTATTGTAACTGAACCTTCATCAATCTTCGTTATGGGTTCTCCTCTCCGTTAAGTACCCTTAGTACCTTGAACGGGAGTATATTTCTGTTTATAGGGGTTATATCAAAAACCCTGACTCCCTCCAGGCTCCTTATTTCCTGCAGTACCGGGTTTCTTGATTTCTTATGTAATGTCACAATCAGGGGTTTGGTGTAATTTAGCGTTTCCAGAATTTCTTTTTGTATATTTTTGGTAGTGTTTTCCAGTTTCCCTATCTCATCTATGACAATAATATCTGCGACTTCTCTGGCTTTCTGTAGACTTGGTATTAGTATCTCTTCCAGCAGACGCGTATCGACACCCAGTTTGTCTATCTTCACTCTTGAAACAAGACCCAGTTCGGCGAACACGACCTTTCTCTTGGAATATATATCAAGAATTGAATAACCCTTTAACTTTCCCTGTTCTGTAATCTCATTTACGAGTACCCCATGGACAATCTTTCCATCGTGAACAAGAATATCCATAATCTTTGTTAGCGCTTCTGCCTTTATACTGCCCACTGGTCCTGTTATTCCTATCTTAACTGCCATTATTTAATCCTCCAGATACATCAATGGGTAATCCATTTCTTTGATGTAGCGCAATCTGGCCCTAACACCTGAATCCTTATATTGTATATCCAGACTTACATCAAGCATATCTCCGGTTAGAGTTATGTATTTGTAAGTGCCTTTATGCCTGTGTATATTTTCCGGGTTTATCTTCACTGAGGCATCAGCAACAAAGGGTTGAACAAGAACACTCTGTTTTATTGCCTCTTCCAGTGATTCCAGGTTAGATAAACTTACAGGTGCCCCAACATACTGGTGGTAGATTGTTCCCAGCTTTATTCCAGCCTCGAATATGGCTCTCTCTCTATTTGAGCAATTAAAAAATTGCTCTGCGATGTCGGGCATATTCCACCTGAATTTCACATCCGCTAATAAGTTTATTGGACAGATGGAAATAAAAGCAGGATTAGAACTGTTGAGAATTTTTCAATGCTTATGAAGGTCATTTTTTAGTTTTTCCTTAGTAATGATTACTTCAAGAGCTTTATCCTGCCGGGAAAAAAATAAATATCACATCGAGAGAAATTCGGTTAAAAATTGTATGGGGAATAAAAACGTTGCAATTTAAATATGTATTTCTAATTATGGCATAATAAAAATGGAAGCAGAAAAATCATCAAATGGAAAATTACAGAGAATACTGACGAAATTCACATATAACAACGCCACAATTGCCATAGGGCTTTTCTTTGTTATTTCAGGGCTTTCTTATTATTTTGCGTGGGCAGAATATTTTGATGCATGGACTGATCCTGGACTATATTCCCTTGTAGTTGTTCTTTTAGCCTTTGGCATAATGGCTATTATTCTTGGTGAAACGAAGAAGAGAATTTCTACTGTAAAAAGATAAATTTTACCCAATGAAATTTTTTTCAAAGTCTGTTGAGATATAAGTGAGTTTTCTCAAACTTCCGCTGGTATAATAGAATAGTTCAGAGTAAGATTCACCTTTTCCTCCAGATAGATTCTTAAAATCTAAGTACCCATAATTTTCCGGAGATATTGCCACTGTCTTAAGATCTTCCCAGAATTTATTTCTGAATATGAAAATGTTTATTGAATTCTCAAAAATGGATTGTCCTCCCTGCCTTAACAAAAACTCACCAATTCCCTGCGATATCGATATAACTGAAGTGACATAGTGCCTTGATGATCTTACAATTTCTCCATATAATTTCATAGTTTTACTGGATCTAAGCAGAAGGTGTGCCTCATCCAAAATCAACAGTTTTCTCTTTGAACCGGAATTTTTGATTAAATTGAGCATATCTGATAAGCACAGGAGAAAATTTTCCTCGGTCTTCGCCTCCTCCGCAAATCTAAAGATTTTAATCATTTTATTTTTGTTCGATTCAGATCGAAATGAATTTTTGTTCGTCAAATCATTACCAAAGGATATTATTTCTACATCAGAATATGAAGTAAGGTCTTTTCCGGCAAAATATTCATTCATGGGGTCAAAAATATATATCTCATCAGCAAGATCGAGTACTAAATTCCTCAAAAGAAAGGTCTTGGTAAAGTAGCTCTTTCCTGATCCTATTTCACCAAGGATCAATGAGTTAAATGATGGCTTTGACCATAAATTTAAAAAGACAGGCTTCCCTGAATAAGAGTCAAGTCCTATTAACACTCCATTAGTATCAGGAACCGATTCGGTGAACCATGGAATAAGGTTTACCAATGAATCACTGTCGATGAGATATCTATCAGATTTTGGGAAATCAAAGGCATTCAGTTTTTCCATGTGGGATCTGGTCAATTTCCCTTTAAGATTCAAGGTTGTTCCCATGAGTTCCAGGGAATTTCGTATTCTAAACGTATATTCTCTGAGTTTTACAGGATTATTGCTTCCAGGTGATATTGTGAATGTTCCCTGATATAACGCTCCGGTCTCGCTGGAATTCATTTCATGAATTTTGCTTGCATATTTCTCCTCATCAATAATTCGCTTTGAAGGGTTATGAGGATGTTTTTTTCTCTCAGACATGAGATTTGCTCTTTTGGCTGCTCTTATCCTTCCAAATGTCTTGCTGTCCTTTTTTAATCTGGTCATTGAGTACATTATATCCAGGGGGATAGATAATCCATTTATCAATGGGGAAATTTCCAGAGTGTTTGCAGGTTTGGAATCAGAAATACGAATGTGTGATTTGAATCTTGTCGACTGAAAATAAGTTTTATGGAGTCGCACTTTAACATGGTTTTTTTGGGCTTTCTTCAAGGGAACTCCCCCCATAATTTTTCAAGAAGTGAAGTATCCATTTGCTTAAATTTCATGCCTATTGAGGCTAGCTGCTCCTGCACGGTATCCAAATCCGATTGGAGTTTTCCCTTTCTTTCAATTCCCTTTGCATTTCTTATAAGTATAAAGTGTCTAAAGTAGAAGGTATTTCCCATAAGATTTCTTAACATACTGGAATATGATTCCACTGCTGAATTTTCATTCTTTACTGGAATTTCTACATTGTTGAAGTTCATTGATATAAGTATCAAATCATCAGGCATTCTGGACCATATCTTTGAAAGAGAACTTTTGAAAAGGTTCTGTTCCCTAAGGGTCATTGCCCCTATTTCTACAGGAATCACCTCTATGCCGGACATTTCTGTATTTCTGCCAATTATCAGTGTATTAACGTTTGTCTTCTCACAGTTCTTGCTCAATGAGATTGTCCGAATTTTAATATATTTAGCTATTGAAATGGAACACAAAACTGCTGCAATAATAACCAGGGCCAGGATAATTGCAGGTATTCTCATGATGTAAGGTAAGAAATCATTGCTGAAATTCAGAAATATTGCAGACAGAGCAACTGCAATTACATATAAATCCAGGTTGGGATTCAAGGACATTCTTTCCCTGTGATTTAGATTGGGAGGTAAATTTCCAAAAGCATCCTGTTTTTGCATTTATTTCAACCGGTATAGATTTTCTTCAATAATAAGGTAAGAACATCAGCTGATCCGCACTCCCTGGGCATATATCAAGATTTTTAAGGCTTTCATGTTAACATTCCAATTCTGTAATGTGAACATACTAATCCTGCCACATCGTTCTTCTATATTCCACATCTTTTTTCATCAGGTCATTAATATTAATCTGATAGGGGTTATTCCCGTTTGCCATTCCATTTTGTTCTCCACCAATGGAGATATTCCCCAAATGAACATTTGGCAGTCTGTCTGTGATCAATTGCATTCTATTTCCCACAAGATTTACGCCCGATAAGATATCCAAACTCATGAGATTTCTAAACAGCCCTCCCTTTGTCATAAATATGGAAGGAATTAGACAGGCTGCCCATAGAAATGCAAGGTGCATAAAAAATATGTTTGAATAAACAGAACTCAGGTACAGGGCAATGGCAATGGGAAACGGAATAAGTGCCAGTTCAATGAACATGACCCACAATTGAAGCATTCTCTCATATAACTCAGTAACTGCCATAAGCAAAGATACCAGCGGTAACAAAATTATGAAAACTATGAGGAGTGCATCTCTTAACATTAGAAAACTTAGAAGTATGAATGTTGCTGCGAAGTATCCGGAAGAAAGAAGAAGCGCTGAAAGCGTATTACCTCCGGATGCCATGTTACCGAGATATGACAAAATTTGACTTGAGGTCATTGAGGATACCCAGTTTATTGAGCCATAGGACCAGACGCTGTTAAATACAAGATATGAAAATTCAAGGATATATCTACTTATATCCAGAGATAGAAAGAACAGGAGTAATCCCAGACTCATCCTCCAGAATATTCTATTCAAATCTTCTCCTTTTCTTATCATTATTATTTTTATGGAACTTAAAAAAATTGCCAGAAGAGAAATTGGAATTGCCAATTCATTTGTGATATGTTTAAAAAGGGGTGTTATAATTGATAGATCTGAAGAGGAGTATGGAAATGCGTAGGGTTGTCCAAGTCCGTAAGTTATAATAAGCTCCCATAAACCTGCTGAAGATGCTATTTCTGCTGATAGCAAAAAGCTTCCCAGCGGAGACAGGAAGGAGATTATGTTGAAAGACACAGATTATGCCCCGGTTGCTATAAAGTTGAATATTCCGTAGATGAAACCGCTAATTGCCAAAATGTAAATTATGGTTCCCAGTGCAGCATATTTGACTCTGTTTTTTGAATCATATCTCTTCTGTTCATCAGAGCTGAAAAATCCCAGTGCAATTGGTATCCAGAGGAGTGCAATAATTATTGCCGATACAGATATTACAACCTCGAAACCTCTTTGGAAAACTTCCTGTATTGTTGTATTTGAGCTTGCCAAACTTTTCATGTAGACGAAAACCTCTAAATTCATCTCTCCCTGATTTAATCATATTATTAATCCTGTGGTATTTCTTTGAAAAAATGCATCATTTGCTAAATCTCAAAAATAATAGAATCGATTATTAAAGTAAAGAAAAGACAGATTCTACGAAAGATCGTAGGCTTTCGCTTCCTCCTTGACTGAATTTAGTTTTGCCGTCCTTTCCCTGCTTCTGTCTTCCCCTTCCTTAAACCGCCTTTTATCATCTTCAGTTTCCAATTTTAATCTCGGAACTGAAGTTGCTTTCCCGTTTTGATCAATGGCAACATAAGTCAGGTATGCCTTCGTTGCAAATTTTCTCTCTCCGGTAAGGGATTCCTCGGAAAACACATCTACTTCTATTTCCATTGTAGTCTTTCCGACATAATTTATTCTTCCTTTCATCGTTACTATGTCTCCCATGCGGATCTGGGAGAGAAAGAATATACTGTCCATACTTCCCGTAACGGTTCTCCTTCTGGAGTGTTTGAATGAAACAATTGAAGCGACGTTATCAATCCATTCCACAAGCCTTCCACCGTATAATGCATTGAAAATGTTAGTATCGGGGGGAAGTACAAGCCTTTCTATTGCAGTATAGGAATCTTTCCATGATTTTTGATCTTCATTAGCCATAAGAAGTAATGTAAAGGTAATATAAAACAATAAATTGTGGAAAGGTGAATTCCTCTCAAGAGCATAATATTGAAAAGAGAATTGCGTGTGAGGTTGCAATTCGTTATATGAAGGATGGCATGAACATCGGGCTTGGAACGGGTTCAACCGTTAATGTTTTGCTTGATACGATAGATGAAATGAACCTTACATTCAAAAAAAGCACATTTGTATCAACATCAGAAAGGACAACAGAAAAGGCTTTAAAATTAGGTCTGAACGTGAATCAACAATATAAAGGTGAACTCGACGTATCCATTGATGGGGCAGATGAAATAGATCCAAATGGGAATCTTATCAAAGGTGGAGGAGGGGCTTTAACCAGAGAAAAAATAGTTGCATCCAATTCTCGAAATCTCATAATTATTGCAGATTCTGGTAAGTACGTAGAAACACTGGGGCGATTTAGCCTGCCAGTGGAAATATTTAAACTATTTTCAGCGGGCACAATAAAGAAGATCGAGTCCATGGGCTCCGAATGCAGAATGAGAGATAACGGGGCTTTCACGACAGAAAATGGAAATTTCATAGTAGACTGTAAATTCCAGACAATCAGAGACCCGGTGAAAATGGAAAACGCTATCAAGATGATCCCTGGAGTTGTTGAAGTAGGTCTCTTTGTGGGTATGGCTAATTTGTCAATCGAAGGAAGGTCAGACGGGGCGGTTATTCACAGATACAGGGAATTAAATGGTTTGTAAATCGATCATTTTCAAATTCCTGGAAATCCAAAGGGCTTAATTTTAAAAAATAAGGTAATTTAAGGGTAAATTAAATATTTGGGATTATTTCTTTTTTTCTCCCTTATACGATTTTAGTTCCTGTATTATGTTCTGGATTGAATCTATCTTTTCTGAAAGATCCTGAATAATTTCCTCGAGAATTTCATCGAATTCCTTTGAAAGTCTATATCCATGGACTGGCCTTCCCTTTCCCTCTTTTTTCATATTACGTTTGTTGATCCAGCCCTTCCTCCTTAGCCATTGCATTGCAATTGAAACTTCAGGCTGTCTCAATCCAGTTTCCCGTTCAATCTCAACGCTTGTAATTTCCCCTTTGTTTCTTATATAAACAAGTGTGAAAGCCACACTTCTTGGTATATCAGATTCGGTCAAAAACTTTGCAAGTTTATTGCTATTCTCTGTTAGAGTCATAACTATCAATATCCAATATTATAATTAAATATATATGTATATCCTTAATTGGAAATATGATTTAATTAAACGCTTATAAAAACAGAGTGCGAATCATTTTCCGGATTTAGAAAGAGCTTCAAGTTTGCTTATTATTGTATACAACGCAGCTCTTCCATGTGAAGGAACATTCGGATCGTTTGCTATTTCATCAAGCATGGAAATAGCCGTTGCGCATCTGAGATCAAGGGTCACTTTTGCATCGGAAAGTTTATTTCTAGCGTCAATTGAGCTTTTTCTCACATTCTTTGGTACAGAAGTATCCTGGGAAAGTTCCTCAAGCAGATAAATTAATTCCGAGTATAACTTGTTGTCCATTTAAATCACTCCGTGAAAGTGGTATTATCCTCTTTCTTTATGGATATTACCATCATGGTCTTAGAGTCTTTTACTCCTTTAAGCTTGCTTATTTTGGTCATTAAATATTTCTGTAATTCCTGATAGTCAGGGAATCTTACCTTTATGATTATGTCAAAATCGCCAGTTACTACGTATGCATCTTCAACGTTTGAATCCTTAGAGATGTTATTGATAACAGCATCTATTTCTGTAACATCAACCTCAAGACCAATAAGTGCCGTGACTATCTTTTTATCATAATATTTATCAAAAGTCTCACCCATTTCATCGTTCTGCATAATAATCACCATCCTTATGATTAGTGCTCTAAATAAATCTCTAAGTCATAACCTTTTTTGTTCGAATCGATATTTTAAAAAGACTTGGAGTGCAACTTAGTAACTTCACATAGCCGAATAGAATCAAGTCTTTAAAATCATAATTCCATAAAGTTTTAAACAGGATTCGAAATTCCCATTTTCAATTTGATTATTGCATATGTATATCACATTAACTTTTGATTCTAAAAATCAATGGATGAATTGAATGACTTCAGAATAAAAAATTTCTGGTTTTTCAAGATATAATGCGTGGCCTGCACCGGGGACAATCACAAGTTTTGAGCCTGAAACTGCATTTTGAAGCAATTTTGCATTTTCCTTATCAATAACCTGATCTTTGTCTCCCCAAAGAATTAGAAGTGGTACTTTAACCTTATTTAACTCTTTCATCATTTGATGAATTCCAGCAGGGGCTATGACAATGCCTGAAACGACTGCATCATAGT